>NZ_KV805784.1:12897-50010 GCF_001811625.1 Globicatella sp. HMSC072A10
TCATTCAATTTTCTACTTCTGGTCTACTCCCACTGTTAGTCTTCACGCTATTCATTTCGTTGCTTTAAATTTAGAAAGAGATAAGTATACACTGAAAACAATGTAATAATAAATAAACGATAGGTAAAATAAGCATGATGGAAATTGTGATTTTTCAAAATAAACACCCATACAAATGGCACTAAAGCAATCATCAATAATGGGGTTGTGCTTAACCAATGTTGATAACTCTTGACCCCTTTAAAAGACTGCAATAATAAAATGATAAGCCATATGACTAAAATAATCATCGCTGTTTTAGGCAATAAAATTTTCCACATATTTTTAATAATCTCGATCGCATCTAATATTTCATCCGTTTTACCGCCCGTTCTTAAAGCGATTTGATTCGCAACATTAGCAAATGAATTATCTTTTAATATCACTGATCCGATGGCCCATTTACTAGCCCAAGTTAAGCCAAAGCCCATTAGCCAGGTCCAACCTAAAATCACCGTTTCACTTAAATTATGCTTAAAATGGCGCTGATGATGTTGATTAACTAATACAAAATAAATCATCCACGGAAGCGCAAAAGTCAATAATGGGACAGTCAATAAATCGAAAAAGTTCGTCACAGAACCGATAGTGAAAAATAACAGCACCATTTTGGAGAGTCGATAACCATAGCGTTGATGGACTTCTATCACTGCCACTATTCCCAATAAACTGATAATGAAAACCGGTGTATATTGAAGTGAAAGTGGAAAAATCCAAAAATGAATTAATAATAACATCGTTATCAAGAGATACGCATAAGTACGACTAATTGCTTTTTCAACTTTAGTCATTGAAAAATAGAAAACAATAAAAACTAAGAAAATGTTTAAATAACGAATATGCTTATAACTAATAAAGATTAGCATAGGTCTTAAAACCGCAATATCACCGAGCCAATAACGTTCATAACCATTATTCCACATCGCAGCTTGGATGGCCGACAGTTCTTCTTGATTACTTAACTTGTTAAAAATTAAATTATCGGTAAAAGTATCCAGTTTGGTTCCTTTAAATTCACCCATCACACTCCAACGCTTAGTTTCATTAGCAATTGTTTCTAATGAATAGCGTAAATTCACTGCAATTTTTTCAGATGGAATCGTATAACTTAATACCATTAAACTAAAATACAACACCACTAATAAAACAAAAAGTAATAATAATTGCCAGAGTATTTGACCTAAATTAGTATGTTTATGCTTCATCTTTTAGCCCTCTTTGGCTCTTTTTATTTTTAAACTCCATTTCAAAGCGTTGTTGGAAATGATAGCATTGAACATCTAAAATAATCCCCGCTATAAAGACAATCATTGCAGCTAAGAAAAAGAATCCCGATACAAACAGTGTTGGGAATCGTTCGACCGTACCAGTTTGACGAAATTCAAACCATACTGGCAAAAATAACAAAGCAGAAATTAAACTGAGTACAAACGCAATAGCCGTAAAATAACGAAATGGACGATAATTCTTTATTAAACGACCAATCGTTTTAATCACTCTAAAACCATCTTTGTAGGTATTTAATTTTGAAACACTTCCTTCAGGACGATCACGATAAGTCACAATCACATTTTTTATTGGTAAATGCTTATCTAAAGAATGAATCGTCATTTCTGTTTCAATTTCAAATCCAGTCGATTGGATAGAAAAAGTCTTTACAAAAGCATAACTAAAAGCACGGTAACCGGTCATAATATCTCGAATATCACTATTAAACATTTGGTTAATGATTTGACGGACTAAGACATTACCAAAATTATGGAAAGGACGTTTATTTTCTTCAAAATAAGTAGAACTTAGACGATCGCCAATCACCATTTCTGCTTCTCCACTTAAAATAGCTGCGACCATCTCTGGTGCATACTCTGCAGGATAGGTATCATCTCCATCAATCATGACATAAGCCTCTGCTTCAATATCACGAAACATCGCACGAATCACATTACCTTTTCCTTGTTTCGTTACTCTACGAACGATTGCTCCAGCTTGACTGGCAATTTTAACGGTATCATCGGTTGAATTATTATCATAAACGTAAATGGTGGCTTCGGGTAAAACTGTTCTAAAATCAGCAATGACTTTTCCAATGGTTACTGCTTCATTATAGCAAGGGATTAATACTGCTATTTTATCCATTATTTTCCTCTTTTCATTTTTAAGTAGACTTATCATACTACAAAAATTATTTCATTTCACTAAAAAAAGAGAGATGAAAACGTATTTTCTTACGAAAATTGTTTACTTCTCTCTAAAATTATTAATTATATTACGCATAAGGTCTTTAAACACAGCAACAAGGTAGTATCATAGCAAAAGCCAGTAACTTTAAATCCGCGGGGGAAACACTACCGAACCACTTCGTTCCTTTTCTAAAACGAGCAGCTTCACTATCTCAATTCAATACTACTCATTCGCTGCTTCTTCACGTTTAGCTAAACGTTCTAAGCGACGTTCTGCTTGTTTTTCTTCATGCATCTCAGCTACTTCTACAAAATCTAATAATAATTTTTTCACTGTATCTGATTCTTCGGTCTCATTAATCGCTACTTTGACTTTTGATGAACGTGGAATCCCTTTTAAATAATAATGTGCTTGTGAACGGAATTCTTTAGTGGCGGTTCTATCCCCTTTTAATGCTACCAAACGATCTAAATGGTCAATCGCTGTATCGATTTTCTCACGAGCATTCATTGGTGGTAAAATTTCACCGGTTTCTAGATAGTGTACCATTTGTTTAATTACCCAAGGATTTCCTAGAGCTGCCCGACCAACCATTACTCCGTCAACACCCGTTGTTTCTAATAGATGTTTGGCTTGTTCAGGAGTTCGAACATCACCATTACCGATAAAAGGAATGGTTTTTAGCTCTTTTTTAACAGCTTTTAAAATATCCCAATTGGCTTTGCCTTCATACATTTGCACACGTGTACGGCCATGCATCGCTACCATTGAAGCGCCCGCACGTTCAGCCGCTAAGGCATTTTCAATTGCATATAAATGTTCATCATCCCAACCAGTACGCATTTTTACTGTAACAGGCTTATCGACTGCATCCACTACAGATGATACCATTTCATAAACTTTGTTAGGATCTAATAACCAACGAGCACCCGCCTCCGCTTTAATGACCTTATTAACCGGACAGCCCATATTAATATCAATGATGGCACATTCCGTATTTTCAGCCACATATTTTGCTGCTTCAACCAATGTTTCGCGATTACCACCCATAATTTGAATACTTAAAGGATATTCATTTTCAGCGATATGCAACATACTTAAGGTCTTTTCATTACGGAATTGAATCCCTTTGTCACTAATCATTTCACAGACTACTAATCCAGCTCCGAATTGTTTGACAATCGTTCTAAATGCCGAATTTGATACTCCGGCCATCGGCGCCACCACAATTGGATTATCAATTTGTATATTTCCTATTTTAAACATAACTATCCCTCAACTACTAATGCCTTTAATTCATCTTCAGTAAATTGATAATGTTCATTACAATAATGACACACTAGTTCTGCCCCATGATCTTCTTCGATCATTGCATTAATCTCATCATTACCAATCATTTTTAAACTTTTAGCAAAACGTTCTTTACTACATGGACAGTAGAACGCAACCTCATGCTTATCTAAAATTTTAGACTTATTTTCACCTACTAAAATATCTAATAATTCCTCCAATGGTTTCTTTTGATCTAGCAAATCAGAGAAGCGACCAATGGAATTAATACGCGCTTCTAAATTATCAATTGTTTCTTCAGTGGCACCTGGCATCACTTGAATCATAAAACCACCTGCTGCTGCTACTGATTCATCAGGATTAACTAAAACACTCAATCCAATGGAAGAAGGTGTTTGTTCTGAAATCGCCATATAATAAGTGAAGTCTTCTGCTAATTCACCACTGATTAATGGTACTTGACCTGAGAATGGTTCATCTGCACCCGTAATATACTTTCTAACGGTTAAGGTGCCCGGTAATCCTACCGCACCCGCTACATCCAATTTTCCTTTATCATTTAATTCTAAAGCAACATGGGGATTTTGGATATATCCGCGTACATTTCCAACGGAGTCGCCATCAGTGACGATACGTCCAGCAGGACCTTCACCTAGTACTTCCACACTGATGTGGTCTTCTCCTTTTAAGTTGGATCCTAATAAACTAGTAGCTACCAATGTTCGTCCTAAAGCCGCAGTGGATGTGTGCCATGTATCATGACGACGATGTGCTTCATCAACCGTTTCAGTAAAGTCTAATACAAACACCCGCACTTGCCCATCATAGGCAACAGCTTTTAAAATTTGATCTGTCATATTCTTTATTCCTTTCATCGAATCATTTTATTTACCATGTTATTTCTATCTCAGTTGTTAATAACCTTTCATAGTTTAACAAAAAGTTTTTTAAATTGAAAGTTCTTTGACTCAAATAGACAATTGAATGTTTACCTTTTTAATCCACTCAATCGCTCGTCATAACGCATTTCATTTTCTAAGCATAATTTAAATTAAAAGAAAAAATGGAGGCCGGGAAAATTTTAGCAATTACCCAGCCTCTTTGATACTAATTAATGATGATTATTCTTCGTCTAAATTAGTTTCGGTTGAATCTGATTCTGAAGATATTTCTTCAAATTCACCGTCTACTTCTGAATTCAGCTTGTTAGAATCGTTTGAACTCTCAGTAGCATGTGGATGATGTTTGGCTTCATCTTCAGCTAAATTAGTTTCTAAATCACGATCCGCTTTTTCTTTAGCTTCTTCAAAAGTTCTCACTTCTTCTTCTGGTTCTTCACCATTACTATAAGGTGTTGGCATTTCACCTGTTTCAAAAAGTGATTTAATTTGACGTTTATCTAAGGTTTCAACTTCTAATAATTTTTCAGCGATCACATTTAATTGTTCGCGATGTTCGTTAATAATACGATGTGCTTCTTCATGGGCTTCATTCATAATACGACGAATTTCTAAGTCGATTTCGTAAGAAATTTGCTCTGAATAATGGGCACTTTGTCCATATTGACGACCAACGAAAACAGATTCATTGCCTTCAAATTGAACCGTACCTAATTTATCTGACATTCCGTATTGGGTTACCATAGCACGGACAATGTTAGTCGCTTGTTCAAAGTCATTACTTGCGCCGGTAGATTGTGAATTAAAGACAATTTCTTCAGCCACACGTCCACCTAATAAACCAACAACTTGTTCATATAATTCTTTCTTGGTCACGATAAAGCGATCTTCTTTAGGTAACATAATCGCATAACCACCTGCTCGACCACGTGGTACAATGGTTACTTTATGAACCACTCGTGCATCACTTAAGACCATTCCGACAACCGTATGGCCGGCTTCATGATAAGCAATGGTTCTTCTTTGCGCTGCTGAAATGACACGGTCTTGTTTAGCTGGTCCAGCTACCACACGGTCTTGCGCTTCATCTAAGTCACCCATCGTAATTTCTTTACGATTGAAGCGGGCTGCAATTAAAGCGGCCTCGTTTAATAAGTTTTCTAACTCCGCTCCTGATGAACCTGGTGTTTGTTGTGCAATGACTTTTAAATCCACATCTGGTGCGAACTTCTTATTGCGGGCATGAACTTTCAGAATCGCTTCACGACCTTTTACATCTGGATTACCAACTAAAATTTGGCGGTCAAAACGTCCTGGACGTAATAAAGCCGGGTCTAACACATCTGAACGGTTCGTTGCTGCAATCACAATTACGGCTTCATTTCCCTCAAAACCATCCATCTCAACTAACAATTGGTTAAGGGTTTGTTCACGTTCATCGTGGCCACCACCCATACCAGCTCCACGTTGACGACCAACAGCATCAATCTCATCAATAAAGATAATTGCAGGTGCTGCTTTTTTTGCATTTTCAAATAAATCACGTACACGGCTCGCTCCGACCCCAACGAACATCTCAACGAATTCTGACGCTGAAATACTAAAGAATGGGACACCGGCTTCACCAGCGACGGCTTTTGCTAATAAGGTTTTACCTGTCCCTGGAGGACCTTCTAATAAGACCCCTGAAGGAATACGTGCGCCTAATTCAGCATATTTTTTAGGATTTTTTAAGAAATCCACAATCTCAACTAATTCTTGTTTTTCTTCCTCAGCACCGGCAACATCAGAGAAGCGTACTTTGACTTTCTCTTTATTTACTTCACGTGATTTGGTTTTACCAAAGTTCATCACATTACGGCCACCGCCACCGCCACTTTGTTGGAAAATCGAAAACATTAAGAAGAATGCCGGAATCATTAAAATCACAAATGGGATTATCGATATCCACATTTCTAAGTTTGATTCTGAAATCGTCTTAATTTCTGTTTCTGAGTTTTGTGCTAATTCGGTTATTTGTCTAATGGTTGAATCGTTACCCAACACTTTGGTGGTAAAACGATTCGAGGTACTCGAATTTTGTAAAACTTCAATAAAAGTATCCCGGTCAGTGGTTTGAGTTTCAGCGGTCGAATTGAATTGACCATTAATATTATAAACTCCAGCCCCTGCCTGAATTTCAAAGGACTTAATTTGTCCATCTTCTAACTTTTGTACAAATTCACTGGCGCTTATCTCATTTGATTTATTACCTGAAAATAAATCACCCGTAAATAATTGGAAAATCCCCATAAACGCTAAGAAGAGCAATAAGTAAAAGAATGGTCCTTTCATCATATTGCGATTCGGTTTTTTATTATTGGGATTATTTCGTTTTGGGTTATTCATATAATCTTTTATCCTCCGATCCGATTTAATATCTTGACTATCATACCATATTAAATTCGAAAAGTCCTATGCTTTGCTTTTAATATAGATTTCTGGCTTTAAAACCCCAATATAAGGTAAGTTACGATATTTTTGTTCGTAATCCAAGCCATATCCTACTAAAAACTCATTAGGAACTTCAATCCCTACATAGTCCGCTTTTACATCTTTAACAACACGACCTTCTGGTTTGTCAGTTAAAGCACACACTTTGACTGAGGCTGCTTTACGGTATTTTAATAAATCCATGATATAACGCAATGTACGTCCCGTATCAATAATGTCTTCTACAATTAAAATATGACGCCCTTCAACGCGAGAGTCTAAGTCTTTAATAATCTTAACTTCACCTGATGAAGAAGTTCCACCATGATAACTTGAAACATCCATAAAATCCATTTCAAGATGGCAATCCATTTCTCTAATAATATCCATCATGAATAAAGCAGCGCCACGTAAAATTCCTACAACCAGCACGTCTTTACCTTGATAATCTTCTGTTAATTGTTTACCTAATTTTTCACATGCAGCCTTGATTTCTTCTCTACTTACTACTACACGTTCAATATCTTGTTCTAACATATGAGTCTCCTTTAACCTTTCGATAACCTTCATTTTAACATAATCTTTTCTATTAGTCTTGCATTTTTCGATATAAAAACAAGTAACTTTCAGCCGCTGGATGGCGATGACGATAATTTCTTGAAGAAATATGACCGATAATGGCGATGACTTCTTCTTGTCGGTCACAAAGCAACCACATTTGATTGCGATCATTTAAGGGAATCTTATTATCTATCATATAACGACTCACTTTTTTATGAAAAATATCTCCATGTCCATCGTTTAAAGCTAAACGATCACCATCTTTACGATGGCGCACATAAAAACCTGGTAGCTGGTCGGGTTTTAAATACAAGCGTAAAGAATAGTCCATTTCCAATACTTGAGAGGTTGAAAAATAACGTTCATCAAATAATCCAATTTGTTCTTTCTCACTAATGATATGCCAGTGATTAAGATGCTTAATTTGAACACTCAATTTTTGATCAAGCTGTTTTTCTTCTTCCTTAGGTTGGATATAGATAAAATCATATTCACGTCGCACCACCCAATTTTCATTTAATTGAAAACTACTATTCGGTAGACGATCATTCATAATCACTTGATCAACTCGATCTATTGCCTCTTTCGTATAGGTTGGAATATCTTCCACTAAACGCTCTTCAAAAAAGAGGGCTAAAAACACTTTTCGTTGATTTTCTTCTAACTCAACAAAAGCTGGTACATATAAAACCCAACGCAATTTTTCTGAATACATTAATAACATTGGCTCACGTTTTAAATAATTTGCATAGTGTACCGAATAACTTGCTTGTAATTGCTCTTGAAGGGCTAACATGTTTTCTAAAAAATTAGGATTTTCTTGCTCTAATACAGGCAAAATTTGATGACGAATTCGATTGCGGAAATATTTGGTATCTTGATTAGAAGCATCTTCTACAAATTCTAAATCATGTTCTGCTGCATAATCATATAATTCGGTTTTAGTAATCGTTAATAACGGACGCATCATTTGAACGTACACCGGTCTTTGGTCAACCGTCATTAACAAACGACGATAATTGGCTTCGATCCCTCGCAATCCTTTTAACGAAGTTCCGCGTGTTAAACGCATCAGTACCGTCTCAGCTAAATCATTTAAGTGATGACCCGTTAATAAGATATCCACTGCTTCTTTTTCAATGATTTCTGCAAAAAATTGATAACGAGCATCTCTTGCCGCTGCTTCGACATTTTTAGTGGCTGGATTTTCCCAACTTTTTACATAATAAATAATTTGATGTTTTTCGGCTAATGTTTTCGCCACATTCGCATCAATATCACTTTCTTGTCGAAGGCGATGATTAAAATGAGCTAGGACTATTTTTTTAGGTTGCGCTAGTTCTTGGTTTAATTTATAAATGATATCCAATAACACGACTGAATCGACGCCACCTGAAACGGCTAGTAAGACCACTTTCGCTTGTTGCCACTCTTTCCAAGCATCGAGTTGATTTTTCACTTTGACAATCGTTTTTTCCATCTATATACACCTGTCTTTCACATAAAACAAGCACTTGCTTATAACCTGCGGTCAAAAACAAGTGCTTTATCTAAATGTTATTAGCTACGACGTCCGCCGCGGCCACCACGTTTACCTTCTGTATTACGTTTGATTGAAGTTAAACGTTCTTCACTATCTTTAAGGAAATTACTCATCAGTTGATCAAAATCGCTTGTTTGACGATTATTTTGATGATTCGTATTTTGATTTCCAAATTTATTTGGGAAATTACGATTCTCATTACTTGCGCCATCAAAATTCTTTTTAAATTTTGGTTCTGACGACTGATTGTCTGACCCTTTTCTAAAACCTTGACGTTGAGGTCTCCCTACTGTTTTATTTTCATTAGCTTGACGGATTGATAAACTAATCTTTCCATCGTTGGCGATAGTCAATACCTTTACTTCCACTTCTTGTCCTACCGAAAGAACGGAATTGATATCTTTTACGAATCCATCGGATACCTCACTAATATGAACTAATCCAGATTGATTCTCTGGCAATTCGACGAAAGCACCAAAATGTGTAATCCCGGTTACTTTCCCTGTAACTTTCTGCCCCACTTCAACTGACATAAAATGCTTTTTCCTCCTTAAAAATTGTCTTTCATAATAAGACATTGTAAAACATTAAATAAATTATTCTGGAAGGATGGTTGTTTCTTCTGAAACAGATTCCGTCTCTCCAAGGTCGAAAATAATTTCGCCTTCTTTTGAGTAATAGTAATCTCGGCGTGCGACTTGTTCTAAATATTCACTATCTTGTACTTGATTGTATTCTTGTTGCGCTTGTCGATTTTTTTCGACCGCTTGATTATGTTTTGCTTGGACTTGAGTCAATTGCTCAAGCGTCGCTTGCTTTTTACCAATGTTATTCATTAAAGATAAGCAAGCTGTCCCAATCAAAAGTAAACAAACGACAGTAAAAACGATGTTGAACTGCTTTTGGTATTTTCCTTTGATAGTTTTCTTAGATTTATTTCTATTATATTGAGCCATTGTCTCACCTCCAATACTCATACATCATGAGTATATCATTGAAAGAAAATAATTACCATAAAAGGTTATTTTTTCTTTTAAAATTTTTTTAATTATTCGTTTGAAACTTAGGATTCATGATGATGATGAAGGCTTAACTTAAAAATTCATCAATAATTGGAATTTCTTTTTCAATTCTTTCTTCAGAGATAATTTTATATAATTCGACTGCTTCATTTTTCTTCGTCGTATCACGAATATCTAAAACTTCGACCGTCATAATGCGATTACCAAAACGAATCTCTAGGGTATCACCAATCTTAACGGTTGAACTCGATTTAGCAACAGTATCATTAATCTTAATACGTCCTTGATCGGCTACTTCTTTGGCAACGGTACGTCGTTTTATCAATCGTGATACTTTTAAAAACTTATCTAATCTCATCTACTATTGCTCCTTTACTTTATTTCTTTCAGCAATGGCTTGGGTTAAGTTTTTCAAATAACCTAACCATTGATAACTTGGTGTGCCTCGAACTTGTAAGGTTACCTTCAGCTGTTCATTTTCTACCGCTACTTTAATTTTAACCGGAATGTCTTGCAATAACTCGAAAATGGTTGCTCCTTGTAATTTAAGGGTCATGCGCGGATTAAAGGTCACTTCCACTTGATCATTTTTCTGCTTAATTTGTTCAACGCCAGCTAATAACCCATAATGCTTAATTAAGGCAATCTCTAATAAATCACTCACTTCATCAGGAAATTCACCAAAACGGTCAATCAACTGATCTTGTAATTGACGATAAGCTTCTTCAGAATCCACTTGTTGAATGGATTTATAAATAGCAATTTTCTGACGTTCATCACTAATATATGAAGATGGAATATAAGCATCGATCATTAAATCCCACTCAATACTTTCTGAAGTTTCCTCTGAGACGGGTTTCTTCAAGCCACGTTTAACATCCACGGCTTCTTTTAACATTTGTGAATACATATCAAAACCGACAGAATCGATAAAGCCAGATTGTTGCTTCCCTAATAAATTACCAGCGCCACGAATCGATAAGTCACGCATTGCAATTTTAAAGCCACTCCCCAATTCAGTAAATTCTTGAATCGCTTGTAATCGTTTGGCACTAATTTCACTTAATTGTTTAAAAGGCTCATACATTAAGTAGGCATATGCAACCCGGTTCGTTCGACCCACCCGTCCTCTTAATTGATACAAGGTTGACAGTCCCATATGATCAGCCATATCGACAAATAAGGTGTTCGCATTGGGAATGTCCACACCGGTTTCAATAATCGTGGTCGTGACTAATATATCGTACGCACCATTGATAAAATCGATTAAGATGGTCTCTAATTGCACTTCTGTCATTTGACCATGCGCAACCGCAACACGAGCCTCTGGTACTAATTCTTGTAATTCTTGGGCACGTTGATCGATGGTTGCGACCCGATTATATAAATAAAAACACTGTCCACCACGGGCCATTTCACGTTCAACGGCCGATTTAATCGCTGCTTCATTTCGCTCCATCACATAGGTTTGCACAGGGAAACGATCATTTGGTGGTGTCTCAATAACCGATAAGTCACGTACACCAATCATCGACATATGCAAGGTTCTTGGTATCGGGGTTGCGGTTAAGGTTAAGACATCGACTTGAGATTTTAATTGTTTCAAGCGTTCTTTATGTTTTACCCCAAAACGTTGCTCTTCATCGACTACTAATAGCCCTAAATCGGCAAATTCAATATCTTTCGATAAAACTCTATGCGTTCCAACAACAATATCGATGTTACCTAAGGCTAATCCTGTTATC
Organism: Globicatella sp. HMSC072A10; assembly: GCF_001811625.1. Classification (NCBI taxonomy): domain Bacteria; kingdom Bacillati; phylum Bacillota; class Bacilli; order Lactobacillales; family Aerococcaceae; genus Globicatella; species Globicatella sp. HMSC072A10. The sequence goes on from NZ_KV805784.1 coordinate 24,650, forward strand.
GTTTCCTTCTGTTGCTTTTGCGTAACGAAGCGACTTAAAAGGCCAATATTAACAGGAAAGTCAACGAAACGTTCAATTAAAGTATTATAATGTTGTTGCGCTAAAATCGTAGTCGGTACCAGAAAGGCCACTTGTTTACCATCCATTACGGCCTTAAAAGCCGCTCGCATCGCGACTTCGGTCTTACCATAGCCAACATCACCCACTAATAAGCGATCCATTGGCCGTTCTTTTTCCATATCGGCTTTAATTTCAGCCGTAGAACGTAATTGATCATCTGTTTCTACATAACTAAAAGCATTTTCAAACGCAGCTTGCTCTGGTGTATCGGGTTCAAATGCATAGCCTTTTTGGTTTTCACGTTTAGCATATAACTCAATTAATTCATCCGCAATGTCTTCAATTTTAGTCGCTATCTTAGCTTTCGTTTTCTGCCATTCAGCGCTCCCTAATTTATTTAACTTAGGTACTTTGGATTCTGATGCGACATATTTTTGTAATAGTTGAATTTGATCAACAGGTAATAAAATACGCGAGTTGTCTTGGTAGACGACCGACACCATATCACGATGGACGCCATTGATTTCAATGTTTTCTACCCCGGTATACTGTCCAATCCCATGATTAATATGGACGACATAATCACCAATTTCAAGCTCTGAATAGCTTTTAATGCGTTCAGCATTGGATAAAGTTTGCTTGCGCACACTGCGACGCTTAACCTGATTGAATAATTCTTTACCAGTTAACACTACCCACTTAGCAACCGGCAATTCAAACCCATTGGTTAAATTGCCTACTACGATATTGACTGCATGCGGATTAAGGGTGGCTGTATCTTGAATGACAACCGGTTGAATGTCATATTCTTCAAAACGCGCCTGTGCTTTTCTAGCTTCTTCAAGTGTAGGTAAAACGACCTGTACAATATTTTCTTGTTTCAACCAATGATCGATTTCTGTTTTAACCAATGGCATTTGGTTAAAGAATTGGTTCATACTGCGATAATGGATATGATGAATGGCTCTAAACGTTAATTTACCTAATCCACGTTGAATGACCGAACAATAAATTTTAGGCTGTTTGGCATTTTTAATTTGTTCTGTCGCTTCGACTTTAATAGAAAGACCAGGCAATAAATTCCCTTTGGTCATTTCTTGTTCAATCCAAAATAAATCTTCCTCAATCGATTGACGTTCACGATTTTGAATCCGATCTAATTCATTAATAATAAGGGTGCCATTATCAGCTAAATAATCTACAAGGGTGGTTCCCTTCGCATCACGGTATTCTAAGTAAGCCAAATGATATTGCAACGGCTCCCCATGTTGAAGACGTTCAAGAAGATCGCTCATCCCTTTCATAACTTGTTCTTGAGTCTCATCATCTTTGATTTTTTTCACTCTTTTTTCTAAATCACCCTGAATTTGAGATAAGACTGCTTGTTGCTCTTCTAAACTGAACAAAACATCTTTAACAGGTAATAATTGAATTGTCTCAGCATTGTCAATCGATTCTTGGGTTTCAGCATCAAAGAAACGGATGGAATCTAATTCTGTATCAAAGAAATCTAAGCGAACTGGATATTCATAATTTAATGGATAGAAGTCAATAATACTACCACGGATACTATATTCGCCCGGGGCTTGCACCATTGACTCACGCGTATAACCTAAGTAATTTAAACGCTTTTCAAGTTCGAATCGCTCAATATCATCTCCTAAACTTAATGTTAGTTGGGCATCTTTCCAAATAGATACCGGCGTTAATCTTTTTCTCAATGCCAAACCAGATGCGACAATCACACATGGCTTACCACTTGCTAGAGCCGTTAAGGCTTCAACGCGCATCGCTTGGTTATCAAATGAAGCCATTGAAAATTCAATCGGCATGGCTTCTTCTACCGGAAATAAATGAACCGGATAATCAGGCAATAACTGTTGTAAATCATCAACTAATTGGGTCAAATGAGTCGCAACGGGTTCAACGATTAATAATTGTCTTGGTTGTTCGTTGAATAATTGTGCCCACAAAACAGCCCGAGCGCTGTCATCAACCCCCGTTACTAATTGTTGGCTTTCCGGAGCTTGAAACTTATTCAGCTCCTGAACAACCTTTGAAAATGGTTCTTTATTTAAATAATTTATCATTAATATAATTCTCCTAACAACACACAAAGGGGAGTGGATAACAAGTAGAAAATAAGATTATTTCTGCTTCGTCTCCCACCCCCGCACCATTGAGTAGTCAATAAACAAGTCTGTATGGACGATGTTTGAAAATACTCAATCACTGCGCCAATATAAATATTTCTAGTTTGGCAAGAAGGTTCACGTCTCTCCAAGCCAATTTTGATTTAAATTTTACAGGTTATTTTTGATTGTAAATATTCATGGTTGCTGAAAAATCATCATGTTCAATCCAATGTTCGATTGCTTCAACCACTCGATCAATGGTCGCGTCAATCGTCACTCGATCTTCTGGTGAAAATGGTGCTAAAACATGATCCACAACTTTCCAACCACCTGATGGTCTACCAATTCCGACTTTGATACGGTTAAATTCTTGGCTACCTAGCATCTCAATAATACTCTTCATCCCATTATGGCCGCCCGAACTCCCATTGCGACGTAAACGAATACGCCCCAGTTCTAAATCCAAGTCATCATATATAACCAAAATATCTTCCATTCCAATACCAAAATAACTCATTAAAGGAAGAACTGCTTCTCCTGATAAGTTCATATACGTATAAGGCTTCATAAAATAAATTCGCTCACCATTATGATGCCAGCTCGTATAATCAGCTCTAAACTTTTGATCCGTCATTGATAAAGAATGTTTGTCCAAAAATCGGTCAACGACATCAAAACCAATATTATGACGTGTCCCATCATATTTATTTCCTGGGTTGCCTAATCCAATAATTAATTTCATTATGTACCACCTATTGTTAATCTGTACATTTATTATATCATAACTATTTTGAAAAGTCGTTCTATATAAATCTGTATTAGTCTAACTTGAAAACTGTTGCATTACAAATAAAGCGTTAGCATTATTTTTCTTTGATAAAATACTCTTTTTTAGCTTTAATTTTATATAATTATTTGTTATACTATAAAAAACATTATAATTTAGGAGGTTTGCTAAATGTCACAAAAATCATCAAAAAGCAAAATTATCTTAGTTGGAGATGGCGCTGTTGGTTCAAGTTTTGCATTTGCAACTGTTACACAAAATATTGGTCGTGAGTTAGGTATTATCGATATTAACACAGAGAAAACAGAAGGGGATGCCTTAGACTTATCAAGTGCATTAGCATTTACCTCGCCTAAAAAAATCTATGCCGCATCATACGCTGACTGCCACGATGCAGATATCGTCGTAATCACTGCTGGTGCTGCTCAAAAACCTGGTGAAACACGTTTAGACTTAGTACACAAAAACTTAAAAATCTTCAAAGGTATTATCGGTGAAATCGTTGCATCTGGTTTCGATGGCATCTTCTTAATCGCTTCAAACCCAGTTGATGTTTTAACTTATGCAACTTGGAAATTCAGTGGTTTCCCTAAAGAACGCGTTATTGGATCAGGTACTTCATTAGATACAGCACGTTTCCGTCAACGTATTGCTGACTTAGTTAGCGTTGATGCGCGTAACGTTCACGGTTATATCTTAGGTGAGCACGGTGATACAGAATTCCCTGTTTGGTCACACGCTAACATCGGTGGATTACAAATCGCTGACTGGGTTAAAATTCACCCAGAAGTTGATGAAGAAGAATTAGTTAACATCTTCTTTAAAGTACGTGATGCAGCCTATGAAATTATCGCTAAAAAAGGTGCAACTTACTATGGTATCGCTGTTGCCTTAGCAAGTATTTGTAAAGCTATCTTAGATGATAATAAAGCGGTCTTCCCATTATCAGTATATTTAGATGGCGAATATGGTCAAAAAGATATCTTTATTGGAGCTCCAGCCGTGATTGGTCGTCAAGGTATCGAGACCGTTATCGAAATCCCATTAAATGATGCTGAAACTGAAAAAATGAATTTATCAGCTACTACATTGAAAAATGTCATCGATGAAGGTTTTGCTTTATTAGAACAATAAGATAAATAATGAACACCACTCGTTTTCAAATGAGTGGTCTTTTTGTTTTATTTGCAGAAAATTGAAGCGGCCAAAATCTACTGCGTAAGAGTTTTAACACGTATCTCTGTCAGTTTCATCAGTTTGTAAGATGCAACGCAAAAAATCTACTTCATAATAATTTTTAATTGAATTGTAACAAGATAAAGTATATTGCGCACACTACTCTCTTCTTTCCTACACACAATTCTTTGATTAATTACTTCACTTCACGTATGGCAAAATAGATTCCTTTGTGATTGGCAAAATTGAATACTTTAAAGAATCCTAAATCCATTGGTTGATTCGCCTGGATACCATTAGCGATGAAATGTTGGTAAGTACCTTCCAAATCATCGGTGGTAAATAAAATACTTGGTGTCCCTAAATTCATTCTTGGATTCATCTTTGCTACTTCCGCTTTATCATGTAAGACAAATTGCACTTCACTATCTAATTTAGGGACAATAAATAGAAAGTTTGTGGTCCCTGAACTTGTTTTTCAATGCGTTCAAACCCTACTTGATCATGTCAAAACTCAGTAGCTTTTTCAATATCCTCAACATATAACATAACTTGTCCAATTGAATTAATCATAATTTGTCCTCTATTCTGCATTGGTGTATTCTAAACTCAATATAGCACAAGTTATAACGAGATCGATCACGTTTATGCTTTATTATATATAAAAATCGGTTACCTGATATAGAGAGAACAAAAATAATTTATTGACTAATATATTTGGTACCACGACCATTTCCTTTTTTAATTACATAGTCGTTTTCCATTAAAATTCTGCTATTGTAATAAAAACCCCACGTGAAATCAAACGATAATTTTTGCGTTTGGTTTTGCGTGGGTTAATTCGTATGTATTTATTTTTGGTTTGGCAGCACTACAACAATTAGTCTTTTGCATTTTCAAATGCCGCTTGCATTGCAGCTAAATCTAATTTTTTCATTTTTAATACGGCTTGATTTACAGCTTTAATACCTTCGAGGTTATCTGATTGATATAATGTCATTAACCAGCTTGGTACTACTTGCCAAGAAACCTCAAATTGGTCTTTACACCAGCCACATTGAGCAACTGCTGGTACGTGGTTTAACGCCTCCCAATAGGTATCCACTTCTTCTTGTGTGTCCACAGTACGCCATTAATGAGACGGCTTCAGAAAACGCCTTGTCTCCAGTATAACCATGGTCCATCGCAATAATGGCAGTATTCTCCATCACAATTTTTCAATAATTAATTTTGGCACGGTTATCATGTGCTTCCCCTGGTTGATATTCATTAACATTCAAAACTGGTGTATTAAATAATTGTCCATAATATTCAAGAGCTGGTTTGGCTAAGCCAGCTAATTTGTGTGCAAATAATAAGCAATATTCTAACTTATATAGTTGGCTTAGTGAGTCATCGGTAAATAATTGCCAGGTCATGCCATATTTATCTTTTACCCAAGCATAATGTGGATTAAATGGATATTCACCTAATGGCATCATCACTTGCCCATCTTCTAGAAATGCTTCCGTTAAGCGACTAACCTCTTCTTTAGAGTCACAACTCAACATGAAGGAGATGCTTTCGTCTAATTGAAAATAGGGACCTCCTGAAACGGCAGCTATTGTTTTACCTGCAATTTCAAATTCTAATAAATCACAATCTCCTGATGGTGTGTCGGTGATGGTATAAAGCCAATTAATACTTTTTAGCCAACCAATATGAATAAATACTCACACCAATCGCAAAGCTTAAAATCGTCACTAAAATAACAATTGGCATCCATTGAGCTTTTATAAAAAATGATGAAATGATTAATATCAATCCTGCAATGACAGAAACATAACCGCTGGCCATTTGTGTACGGCGCCATGTTTCTTCATTCTTCTTACTCCAAGGTGTTCTAAAACCAATATTGATCCAGCTATTTTTATTCAATTTGGCTTTAGGTGAAAGATTACCAATAAAGATTAATAAAGAGCCTAATATAATACCTGTAAATCTGCCTAAAGGTACGAGAACATCATTTAAATCGGTAATGCCATTCACAGTCGTATAGAGGATATAGCCAAACATTAAATTTAACAAAATTAAGGTCGCATAAGTCACTTTAACTGATAATTTTTGATTGTTGGTTCCTGTTTGCTCTTTCGAACCTAATTTTTTGGTAATGTTTTGCATCGCCAACCCTATTACCACTAGCAATGCTGGAAATAGAAAGATTTCTTTTTTACTTCCCCAACGATCGACTTGATTATTCATCCCATAGTGCATGGGAATTTTTTCAGGTAAATTAGGATAAAAAATGATCGCTAATAATAGTGGCGTAATCATTAAGATACCTAGTATTATTTTATTGGTTTTATTTAGTTTCATGATGATTTCCTCCCATCAATTGATTCATCCACATAATCGCATCATCTAATACCGATAAATTCAGCTCATAATAAATGAAATTTTTATATTTCGTTTCATAGATTAAATCCGCCTCTTTTAATTTTTTCAAATGGTAGGATAAGGCTTGCGGTGTCATTTCTAAATTTTCAGCAATCTCGCCTGAACTAATTTTTCCTTTACGTAACAACATTAAAATATTACGTCGTGTTTCGTCGGCCAATGCTGACAAGATTTGATTCACACCCAACACCATCACACCTTTCTATTTCAAATTTTATTTAAATAGATTATACTTCTATTCTCTCTCCAATACAATAGTTATTTAAAAATATTTTTAAATAGAATTCATTTTTCTAAATATCTGACGTGGATGGGAGTAGACCAGAAGTAGAAAATCGAATGATTTTCCTTCGTCGGCCTACCCCCGCACAGTTGAGTAGGCCTCAAACAAGCCGTTAAGACGCAGTTTGAGACCACTCAACCACTGCGCTATTAAATTAACGAACAATAAATCTTAACTATATTTATCAAGTTTAAGGCCAGCCTCTTTGACGAATCACTTCTAAAATCGTACAATAAATCACATGGTTTAGTTTAGTTTTTTATTAAAATTATTTTTATTTTACTCTGAATCAGTAAAATCGCTTATCTTTTTTAGTAACAAATTCTATTCTCAGCTATATTCAAAACTATTTCCAATGATTTTTTTAGCCAAATATAGCGTTCCTTTCATATCATTAGTTAGGTAGTTTCAAATGTTTGTCAACACTCCAACTTGAAATTAACTGAACCATTATAGGGTGGACAATCACTAGCAAATCGAATAGATTTCAACTCGTATACCCCCACCCTCGCATGTTGAATTAGCTTAAAACTCTTTTGCTAAGATACTGTTTTAAGTCTTTCAATTAATGCAATTTCAATATTTGGTTAACGATACAGTAAAAGACACTCCTTTTGAATTGACTATTTTATAGTCTTATTTTCGAGTGTCTTTCCCCATTATTTATTTAATTCTTTCGTATAGTTTTCTAATTGGTCGATTAAACGTCCGATATAGGCAATCGTTGATTTTAATGGTTGATCAGTCGATACATCGACATCGGCAGCTTTGGCTAATTCCAATGGTGATTTGGAACCACCCATTTGTAACACTTTAATCCATTGTTCAGCAGCAGCTGCTCCCTGTTGACGAATATTATTGGCTACTTGGGTCCCAATGGTTAAACCAGCGGAATAAGAGTATGAATACAGTCCCATATAATAATGAGGCTGACGCATCCAAGTAAGTTCTGCCCCTTCAGTTAATACGACACTATCACCCCAGAATTTTTCTAAGGTTTCTCGATAAATACGATTCAATGTTTCCGCATCAACACTCTTTCCTTGATCGACTAAACGATAGACTTCGCGTTGATAATACGCTTCTAATAAATGGGTCACGAAATTATGATAATAAGTTTTTCCTACCATTTGCGAGATAATCCAACGCTTCATTCTTATATCTTCACCTGCTACATCTAATAAATGATTTTCAACTAATAATTCATTAGCAGTAGATGGCGCTTCTACAAAGTACATAGAAGGACGAGCATTTAAGATATTTTGATAGCGATGCGCCATTTGAAAATGACCAGCATGACCTAACTCATGAGCCAGAGTCATCGTATCTGACATGTTTTCTGAAAAGAACATAAGGATAAACGAATTAGTACCATAAGGTGAATTACAAAACGCCCCAGTTCTCTTACCACGTGTTTCGGTGTAATCAATCCAACGATTATCAAATGCTTCACGCATAATCGCTAAATAATCTTCTCCTAGTTGAGCTAAGCCATCCAACACATACTGTTGCGCTTCCTGATAGGTTACATTGGGTGAGAAAGTTGAATCAATATCCAATTTTAAATCCTCATAATGAACTTCATCCAATTGGTAAATCTCACCAATCAACTGTGCATAACGACGCATATGAGGAGCTAACTCATCCATAATCACATCGATTTGACGGTTATATAAATCAACGGTCACATCTTGTCGTTCAAGTAAATAATCAATGACTGAATCATATCCACGTAAGGTAGCCATTGTTTTTTCCATTTGAACTTGGGCATTATAAACTGAGGCAGTAGAATGTTGATAACGACTTAAAGTATCAGAAAAGTTGCGAAAAGCTGCTCGTCTAAGATCAGTATCAGGAGTCGCTTCTTGACGCCCTTCAAAACTGTTATAGGTCATTTCATGTACTTGTCCATTCACTTCAAAATCAGGGAAATGTAAATCTTTGAATTTAATATCATTGTATCCTTGATATGGATAGTCAAGTGTGTTGGATAACGCCGCTAAGGTCGCTTCTGTTTCTGGCGATAATTGATGCGGTTTTTGTTTAATAATTTTAGTAATCGCTAATTGGTCTTCTGCATTTTTGGCCGCTTCTTTTAATATATCATCTGCAATGTTCGCCACTTCATTTTCAAAGAAAGACAATTGCGCCGATACATTCGCTAAAATACGGCTAGCATGACTATAGCGATTTTGTGCTTCTTTATCTAAAGTGTTCGCATTTACTGGCAAACTTGCATACGGAAGGATGCGTGCTCTTAATTCTAAAATCGCACGATAATGAGCAAAAGCAGCATTAACATCGGTAGCTGTTTGTATTTGACCTTGATACTGCTTAGCAAAGTTTTCGGTGTCCGTCACTAATTTGTTAAGTGCTTCCTCATAGCTTTTTTCATCTTTAAATAATGTGGTTAAGTCCCAAGTTTGTTCGATTGGGGCTGTCTCACGATTGATCATATACTTCCACCTCTCATAATTTTCTAATAAATATATTATAACCCTATAGTTAACCTTGTCAATTAATCGACTCTTTTGAATATTTACTTCACATACGCTAAAATGAAGAAAAGAAGTGTAATACAGGAGGTTTATATGAAAATTGCTGTTCTGCCTAAATTGAATGAGGCACAATTTAATTTATTACAGAGTAAAACTCAAGCCGAGTTGGTTGAAATCAATGAAGCTGAAATAACAGCTGAAGATTTAGCACAATTTGAAATCATCTTAGGCTGGAGTGATAAGATTGTAGACGCCCTCACTATAAATCATCATATTAAATGGATTCAACTGTGGATGGTCGGCGTCGATAGCATTCCCTTAGATAAATTAGCTGAACATGAAATTATAATTACGAACGCAAAAGGCGCGAACGCTCCCAATATTGCTCAACAAATTATTGGTTACTTAATTATGTTTACACGTCATCTCCATACATCAAGAGATTGTCAAATGAAACACCAATGGGAACGTCCAACTGATTATGGTGAACTGACAGGGAAAAGGGCTTTATCAGTAGGCACTGGTGAAATCGGTCAAACATTTGCTAGAATCGCTAAAGCGTTTGATATGACGATAGACGGAGTCAATCGTACCGGGCATGCTGTTGATTATTTCAACAATTGTTATGCCATATCAGAACTCGATTCATTACTTGGGCAGTACGATTATATTATCAATAGTCTTCCGCATACGCCGGCCACCGATAAATTATTTGCTGAAAATCAATTTAACGCAATGAGTAAAGAGGCTATTTTTATCAATGTCGGTCGCGGCAAATCAGTCGATGAAAAAGCAATGATACAAGCGCTCCAAAATAATGAGATAAAAGGTGCTGGCTTAGATGTCTTTGAAGTCGAACCTTTACCAACAGATAGCCCCTTATGGGACATGCCGAATGTCATTATTACGCCACACCGAGCTGGGATTAGTGACTTTTACAGTCCGCGAATCGTCGATATTTTCTTAGAAAACTTCCCACTTTATCAGCAAGGCAAGATGCCAACCGTTAATTTACTCGATTATCAAAGAGGGTATTAAATGTAAAATACTCTTCGTTAAGACGAATGTCTGTTAAATTAAACTTGAAATAAATTATGTAACAAGCAAATTGCGGTTAATCTTTCAGCAAAGTTTACAGAATCATCATTTTATTTTTTTAAACTATAATAAATAATAACACAAGGTCAATATCTCAATATGCGATACTGACCTTGTGTTTTTTATAACCGTAACAATATACCCGTTACTAATTACTTGCACTATCTTCTAAAACATATTAGGTTATTAACGGTAACATAACATTAATAGCAAAACATAAATTTACTTAATTTCTTCCTAACCTTGTCATTCAATAAATAAATAAGTTAATTCATTATATTTATAATTAGCATTTACCACATTTCATATGGGGTAGCAAACATAATTAAATTTTTAATAGTTGGCTACATCATTCTATCCCCTACTTAGTGATACTCCGGCAAATAATCTCCATGAGCTTCAATTAAGTCATCTACTAATGATTTTATTTCATCTAGGGACAACTCGCTAGCTAACCGCGGGTCTAAATAAGCTGCTTGATATATTTTCGATTTGTCTAATGTTAGAGCCGCTTCGACTGTTAGTTCCTGCACATTAATATTTGTACGATTTAACGCTGCTAACTGAGTCGGTAAATCTCCTACATATGTTGGTTGAATACCATTTTTATCTACTAAACATGGAACTTCAACACAACAATCTTCAGGTAAATTAGTAATAAGATTTTTATTTAACACATTTCCTGCTATAACTGTTGGATTACCCGTTACAATAGCGTCCATAATGTATGAAGCATATTCTCTACTTCTTTCATGAGTTAAGTCTCCATTATGAACAATTTCATCTCTCATTTCTTCCCAATCCGCAATTTGTTGTTCACAGCGACGTAAATACTCGTCAATTGGAATACCAAATCTATCAATTAATTCTGGATATTTTTCTTTAATAAAGTAAGGATGATACTCAGCATTATGTTCACTAGATTCAGTAATATAATATCCAAAGCGATCCATTAATTCAAATCGAACTGAATCACGATGTGGATTTGCTTTTTGTTTTGCTAATTTTTTAATAGTCGGGTAAAAATCTTCACCTTTATAATTAATTTCAAGTAAGAAGGCCATATGATTGATACCAGCAATTTTCCATTGGAATTCGTTTAAATCATATTCTTCGGCAATTCCTAAATGTTCAAACAATTCAGGAACACACACTTGTACACTGTGACATAAACCAACTGTTTTAATTTTAGTACCTTTTAACATCCCCATTGTCAACATCGCCATAGGATTAGTATAATTGAGTAACCAAGCGTTCGGACATACTTCTTCCATTTCTTTCGCAAATTCTAACATGACTGGCATCGTTCTCAGTGTTCTAAATATTCCACCGATCCCCATGGTATCGCCGATAGTTTGTTTTAAACCATATTTTTTCGGTATTTCAAAGTCGATTACAGTGGATGGTTTATAACCACCTACTTGAATAGCATTCACAACAAAGTCCGCGTCTCTTAACGCTTCTTTTCGGTCGTTATAACTTAAAATAGTCGCCCGATTATTGTTAGAATTTTTATTAATTGTTTTTAACATCATTTCTGACTCTTTTAAACGTGACTCATCTATATCATATAAAGCAATTTCTGCTTCACAAAGACTTGGTGTTAACATTGAATCACCTAAGACATTCTTAGCAAAAATCGTACTACCTGCACCAATAAATGTTATTTTAACCATAATTTATCTCCTTTTATTTTCCACCCGTTGTAACAATTCCTTCAACAAATTTCTTTTGGAATACAATAAAGATTACTAACATTGGCCATGTTGCTAATAATGCCCCCGCCATTAATTGAGGGAAATTTTTAGAATATTGACCATTCAAATTAGCTAACCCAGCTGATAATGTCATCTGATTAATAGATGTATTCGCGATTAATGGCCACATTAAATCTTTAAATGCAAATAATGCAGTGAATATCGCAAGTGCTACTAATCCAGATTTTACTAATGGCAACATAATTTTAAAAAATATCGTATATATGTTAGCACCATCAAGAAATGCTGCTTCTTCTAACTCATCTGGCAAACTCATAAAAAATTGTCTTAATAGAAAAGTACCAAAAGCACTTACGAAACCAGGCATAATTAGTGCTAGTGGCGTATCTAAAATATTTAATTTTTGCGCCAAAAGATATTGTGGTGTTAAGAACAACGAAGCAGGAATCATCATTTGAATTAGTACTATGGTAAAGAATAAGTTTTTTCCTGGAAACTCAAGTCTTGCACAAGCATAAGCAGCCATCGCAGAAAATAATACTGATCCAATTACTCTTCCAACTACCATAATAATAGTATTTAAATAAAATCTATTAAAAGGTAATAAATTCCACACATCAGAAAAGTTTTTAAATTGAAATTTTTCTGGAAAAATTACAGGTGGAATTTGAGTCGATTCAGTTAAAGTCATCCCTGATGTCAAAACCATCCATAAAAAGGGTAATACCATTATTAAACTACCTAATATTAAAATGATATGTATCCAAATCTTATTTTTCTTCATCCATATCCCCCTCTCTAGTAATTAACCCATTTTTTCTGTAATTTTAATTGAACAAAAGTTACACATAAAATAATAACTAATAAAACTACTACTATTGCTGCTCCGTATCCTTTATCATTTAACATGAAAGAATACTTGTAAAATAAATAAGCAAGCGATTGGGTTTTTATCATAGCCTCACTATATTCAGGTATCATCATAAAAATGGAATCAAACACTTGAAAAGAGCTAATTACTGTAGTTACCACAACGAAAAACAATGAAGGTGTAACTAACGGCAGTGTAATGTGCTTAAATTTTTTCCAAGCATTTCCGCCATCAATATCAGCTGCTTCATAGTAAGATTTCGGTATTTCCTGTAACCCTGCTAAAAGTAGCACCATATTATATCCTATTGCGCTCCATACACCGACTATAATAACAGAATAAATTGCTACATTAGGATCACTCAACCATGTTGGCCCAGTAATCCCAATTTTAGCCAATAAATTATTAATAATTCCGAAATTACTGTTAAACATCCATTTCCAAATCATCGCAACTGCCGATGGCGTTGCCACAACGGGCATAAAATATAAGGTTCGATAGAATGATAAGCCTTTAATTTTATTATTCAGCAAAACTGCAAAAAACAATGAAAAAATAATTATAAGTGGAATAGAAACTCCAGCATATTTTAATGTGTTTAACAGCGACTGAAACACTTCTCCGTCAGATAATATTTTCTTATAATTGCTTAAACCAGCCCATTTTGTTTTTCCAAATCCTGCTGATTTATGAAAACTTAAATAAACCGTCTGAATCGCAGGAAAGATATTTAAAAATAATAAACCGATTAGGGTTGGAAATATAAATATCCAACCCCAGAAAATATGATCCTTTCGATATTTTTTTGAAATTTTCATTTTTTCTTCCTTTAATTATTATTCTAGTTCTGATAAAATCTGATTTACTTTTTGCTCAATTTCAGCTGCCCCATCTTCTACTGATTTTTGACCAGAGAAGATAGAATTTAATACTTCTTTTTCAGCCGCTTCACAATTCGCTCCTAGTGGAGAGTATGGGCGTGGTACACCATAATCTAACATTTCATTAAATGCACTTAGATCCATTTCATTAATTGAATTTACATAATCTTCAGCAAATCCCTTCTTAGCAGGAATTGATGCACCTGTTTCAGCTTGAATTTTGTTAGCTTCATCACTTGCTAAAAATGCAATTAATTTTTTGGTTTCTTCTGGATGTTTAGTATTCGCACTTGCTGACCAAGCCAATCCATTAATAATTGTCGCTTGCGTTTGATCTTTAGGTAAAACTGCCACACCCGCATGTTCTTTGGTATATTCATTGTTCGCAAAATTTACTGTGTGCCAATTTCCTTCTATAATCATTGCTAGTTTCCCTGATTGAAATAATGCAATTTTATTAGTTTCTTGTAAGGTTGTTACATCCGGGGATACTTTGTGAACTTGTGATAAATCTGTGTAGAATTGTAAAGCTTTCTTTACTTCTTCTGAATTATATGCAGATTGTGTTCCATCTTCTGAATAAACTTGTCCTCCTGCTTGATAAATGAATGGCCAAAATCCAGTTTCATTTCCATTATCAGCCGCAAAACCGTAAATTCCTTTTTCAGGGTCAGTTAATTTTTTTGCGTTTTCAAGCAAATCTTCCCATGTCCAATCTGAATTTGGATATTCAAGGCCAGCCTCATCAAACATTGTTTTATTAAACCATAAACCAACTACCGAAGCATCTTTAGGAATTCCGTATACGCTTTCTTGATAAGTGTAAAAATCAGCAATACCTTCAGTAAAGCTTTCCATATCAATATTTTCCGATTCAATCACGGGATTTAAATCCATTAATATAGCATTCGACATATATTTATATGATTGTGCGGAATGCATCGTGACAACATCAGCCATATTACCACCCGTTGCTGCTGCTTCAAGTTTTACCCAATATTGATCCCAAGGGGTTGTTTCCATCTCAACTTTAATTCCTGGATTTTGCTTTTCAAATTCATCTAATACTTTCCTTAATCCTGCTGCTTGATCTGTATCCCAACTAGCATATTTTAATGTTACTTCTTCAGCAGCCTTGACTTGATTAGAAAAATTATTTACTAGACCGAATCCTAAAACTGAACTTGAAACTACAAACGATAAACTCGCTTTAACAAAAGTCGACAACATTTTTTTCATTTTTAGTTCCTCCTCTTTACTTATATATACATTTTATCGTATATTTTAACTTATGAAAGCGTTTATAGCGGTTTAAAATATACTTTTTGTGACTTTTTAACATATAAAAAGTGGATAGAAATAGAAAATCTTATGATTTTCATTATTTCTATCCACTCTAGCATAGTGATTAGGTATCAAATAAATTAGATATTGTTTAATAGGACTCCATTTTTATGATAAAAAATGAAGATGATTCTATTTTAAAATTTTTAATCAGTTGCTTATCAAACCTGTTTACTCAGTTAAAGGTAATCTATTAATTAACATAGAAAAATCTCTTGTCTGTTTATAAATTGAAGCCCTCCTGATACGTTCTTTCCTATATTGTAATGGGGTATAGGTAAATTTTTCTTTAAAATTTCTAATAAAAACATCTATATTAATAAATCCTACTATCAAAGAAATTTCAGTTATCGGTAAATCTGTAGATGTTAATAGCTCTGAAGCAGCGGTCAATCTAATATGATTTAAATATTGCTTTACAGTCAAGTGTGTATCTCTTTTAAACAATCTAGATAAATAACTTCTATCTACCCCCAAATCTTGACTAATTTGATTTACTGTTATTTGCTTAGGATAATTTTTTGTAATATATATCTGAGCTTCCAGTGTGATTGGATTCATTATTCTAGTTTTTTTGATATCTAATGCCACACTAAGTTGAATTAAATTGGATAAAAATTCTAAAACTATCGAGTTTAAAATTAGCTCATCTGAAACAGTATTAGTAGAATGATTAAAGGACTTTTTTATCAAATCGACAAAAGGTTTGGTAGATTTCAAAGTAAAAATCAAGCGACCATTTTTTAATAGCCCTGCTTCGGTCAGCATTTTTTTAACTAATTTTCCATTTAATGCTAACCAACAATATTTCCATGGACGGTCGGAAGAGGATTTATAAAAGGTAGAAACTCCGGGTTCAATAATAAATCCTTGATTAGCTCTCAATGTATAATGTTGGTTATGGACTAAATAATCCCCTTCACCTTCAAGGATTATATGGATCAGATAATCTTTCCTAATTGCAGGCCCAAAACTATGATTTGGTAATGTCTGAGATACACCTGAATATTGAAAATAAACATCATCAAAATAAGTAGTATTGATTCGTTGATTATCAGTAGAGTATTGCATAATATCACTCCTAAAAGATAATTACTCCTAGCCTTGATACTCAAAGACTGTTGTGCCATCAGCTGAAGTACCACGTACGATTAAGCTCGATGGTTGACTTAAATCCACTGTCATCAATGCTTTGGCTCCATTATATTGCCATTCGATTAAGAGATGATTGTCTTTCACATCATAGCGAATCGTTGCGTCCTCGTTGAAGGCTTCAAATTGGCTTCTGAATTTGATCAATTCCAGTTGATCTTTCACCACTTTTTTCATGAGGCCCGCTTCTATATCTTTCGCAGATAAATTAGTACGATTAATTTCTTTGTGGCCGCCCGCGCCTGCTTTAGCAACCGCTTCATGATTGTTTGTTCCAGCAAAAATATCTAAATACCAAATTTGTGGTTTTCCTGGCATAAAGAGTTGGATGGAACGGGCTAACATCATTTTGGCCTCATCTTCGCCTAATGCACTAAAGTAAGTTGCATTGACTTGATAATAAACATTCTTTTGGCCGTGAAGATTCTTCACATATCCGCCACGTCCAACGACAGTATCAATCAATTCTTGGATGCGAGTTTCTGGTAATAATCCTTTTAAGTCTAATAAAGGAATCCCATCATGACAGCCCAACATGTTGACGGTTTTTAAGTTTTTCGTTAAAATATCGTCCATCCATGTAGCCAAATGCTCAGCACTTTGGCTTTCAATGGTATCTAAAATTAAACCTGGTAAGAAGAAATCGTAAACTAAATAGCCTTCACTGCCAATCTTTTCATAAATTTTGGCTTCATAACTTTCATGAATTTCAGGTAATAAAGTCAAATGACGTTCCTGGGCTAATTGACTTACTTTATCCAATAATTCCCAAGTTCCAGGGTCATTTAAGAAATTGCGCTCCCCTACTTCTTTCGGGCCATAAGCAAAAGCATCCAAACGCACAATACTAGCTCCATAGGCTTTTAATTGGTCTAAGGTTTGCGCATAAAATTCCCAAACTAAGGGGGATTTGATGTTTAAATCCATTTGCCCTAAATATTCACAATGTGTTTCTAAATAGTCTTTAACGGGTGTTAAATACGCGTTCAAAGCTCCTAAGTCTAATTCAGATAATGGTGCATCCGCATCAAGATGGGCTTGTACTTTTTCATGAATACTTGCCGCTTGATCATATTGAATAGCCAATGCTTTCATCCATTGTTGCGTCGTTACTTGTGGGTACTTTTTTTCTTGATAAAAGGTATTCCAAAAAGTCAGTCGCTCATTATTTTTGGTTCTAATCGTTAAAATAGGTAAGCCTGGTTTACGGAAGAACATTTTGTTAGTAAATTCGGCAGCCGGTTGAATATACCCTCCTGCAGTCATTTCACCATGTCCTTGCCAAAATTTATTCCAATCGATAAAGAAATCATAGTAAGGTGAGTGACTGCCCTCTTCAACAATAGACTGAAATTGCGGTGATAAGACAGAAGCATGGTTCAAGATAAAGTCCAATTTAGTCTTTACACCTAAAGCTGCTAAAGATTGAAGGTCCTGTTCACTCACTAACGTTTGATTCAAGCCATAATCAATGACTGAAAAGCCACGGTCTAAATCAGAATGATAAAAGCTAGGAAGGATATAAACGGATTGAAACGCACCTTTTACTTCAGGACGCGCTAAAAAATCGACCGTCCCTTCTAATTTTTCAGCTAAACTATCTGGGTATACATTTAACATTGGTTGAATATTCATCGGTTTACGCTCCTTCAATTAATGATAAATATTGATCATAATCTAACACGACGCCATCTTTTGAAAAGATTAAATCGGCCATTGGACTTTGTTGATGTAATTTCTCTTGTTCAATACCTAAAACCATCGTAACAAAAGCACTGTCCGCATGACCATCACGGGCTCTTAATTTACGATAGGCCATTGTTTCTGCTGGGGTGCTATTTAAAAAGAGTCTAAAATCAATGCCTCTTAAATCGGCGTGATTCCCATGGGTCCACTCTAAAATCATTATTTTTTTATTTGCAAAATCGACTTGGTCATACCATAAAGCCTCTGGCGTACATCCCATTCGTTTTAACCAAATACGGTCATTGCCCTCTTTAAATTCTTTTAAGACTCGATTAATCGCCGGAATATTTAATTCCTTATCGGTTCCCAAATAGTCAGCTAAAGCTCTCTCTCCGGCTAAATGATAAGTTTGATACCAATCATATTGAGATAAATAGTCCAAACTGCCATCATTGAACACTTGATAAATATGTTCTAAAATTGCTTTTACATCCTCATTATAACGGCCTTCTTCGACCAAAGCTTTTTGGGCAGCATCTCGGTAAATTTGAACGCGTTCCGCATCATTGTATTCAGGGATACGATGAGGATAATTATCTCCCGATAAAATATAAGTACCGACACCTGCTTTTTCAAAATAAAATGCCAGAATAGATGCTAAGGTCGTTTTACCCGATCCAGATCCTCCACTAACTGAAATGATAATTTTATCTTGCGTTTCAAAATCAATCTTTGAGATTAATTCCTTATAAAGCGTTTGGGCTTTATCGAATGAATCCTCTGAGTAAAAGATTTTATCCCCCGGCATATCGCCTCGTGGCATCGGTTCTTCCATCACTGGAAAACCTTGTTCAATTAATGTTAACAATTGTTCTTTCATAAACTGACCTCCTCAATTTAAAATTTTTTATAACGTTTCATTTCTATTTTTATTATAGAAAAACTGGTGTTGTATTACAAACACCAGTTTTAATTTTTCAGACTTTTATATGGTTTAACCCTTATAATCTTGGAGATAAAACCTAGTCATGGTTTTTATCCCAATTATTTGACTGCTCCATTACTCATACCCGCAATAATATGTTTTTGGAAGACTAAGTAAACCAATGTGATGGTCACAATTCCCACGATATAAGAGGCAAAACTTGGTCCAAAATCATTGAAGTATTGTCCAGTATAATTATATTGGAATAGCGGTAAGGACCACATTCTAGAATCTTTATTCAAGATTAATAACGGTAACATAAAGTCATTCCAAAACCATAAAGCATTAATAATCATGGTGGTCGCATGCATCGGTTTTAACATCGGAAAAATAATTTTACGATATGTTGTGAGTTTATCCGCTCCATCAATCTCCGCTGCTTCATCCATACTTTCTGGTACACTCACTTTAATGTAGCCAACATATAAGAATAAAGTTTGTGGGATAGCATAAGTTAAATATAACAAAATTAAGCCCCACATATTGGCCATACCAATACGGTTCATCATCACGGTAATCGGGATCATGATGACTTGGAACGGTACAAAGATTCCTAAAATTAACAAACTATACATAATCGCAAAAGCTTTTCTTTTACTCATATTACGAGCAATCGAGAAGGCTGCTGCTGGAATAACTAACGTGACAGCCAATAGTGACATTACTGTAATAATGGTTGAGTTTAAGAAATAATCTTTAATACCATCCTTTAATAATGTCCGATAGTTATCTAAAATAAATGGTTTAGGCCAGCTAAAGAAATTATCGACGATATCTTTTGTGGTTTTAAATGAACTTAAAATGGTTACCAACAATGGAATAAGAATGAGAATTCCACCAATTATTAATAAGCCATATTGCCAAGTATTGCGTTTTGATGCTTCATTTTTCATTAGTGCTCACCCTTTCTATTGTACTTCATAACGTTTTGAGAGACGGATTTGTAAAATTGAAATCAATCCGATAATCACAAATAAAACTAAGGCAATCGCATTCGCATAACCATATTGATTACTCTTAAACGCATAATTATAAACTAACAACCCTAATGGCGTGGTGGCATCATTGGGTCCACCACCGGTTAAAGCAAAGATTTGATCAAAAGCGGTTAACCCTGCTTTTAAGGCCATAATAAACACCATCGTAATGCTTGGAATTAAATAAGGTAATTCAATCGACCAGAAAATATGTTTTTGATTCGCCCCATCAACACGGGCTGCTTCAATAATTTCTTGGGGAATACTTTGCAAACCAGATAAGAAAATAATAATCGGCATCGCTACACCTTGCCATAACATGACAAAGATAACCGCAAAAATCGCACCCCATTTAGTTCCTAAAAGACTGACTTGTAGCCACTCTATTCCTAAGGCAGTGCCAATTGCTGGTAAACCATAGTTAAAGACTTGTTTAAAAATTAATGAAACCGTCAAACCTGATAACACTGCCGGGAAGAAGAACCATGCTCTAAAGAAGGTTTGGCCTTTAATTTTGGAATTTAAGGCACGCGCCAATAAAATACCTAAGACAATTTCACCGGCAATTAAGGCTATCGTTAAAATAATCGTAAACCCAATCGCTGACATAAATTTTGTATCGCTCATTAAAATTTTGTAATTATTTAACCCCACAAATTCAAAATTATAGGTTAACCCCGTCCAGTTAGTTAAACTGTAGAAGGCACCTTGAATCATTGGGAAATAGAAAAATATAATTTGTAAGAGGATGGGAATTGCTAGAAAAGCCCAGCCCCAATATTTAGATAAAAACTTTTTCATTGTACTCCTCCTACTTTACATCGGCTTTCATTGGATTAAAGAAAGCATTTAAATCTTGTGCCATACGCTCTAAATCACCCGTCGTTAAATAATTGGTGGTTAAAGTATGATAATCATTTTCACTCGTCCAATTTTGTGCTAACCAAACAATATGTTTATCAGTAAAAGCATATTGTGCTAAACCAGCTAATTCAGAATCTTCTTTCATTTTAACGCCTTTAACCGTTACGGGTGAGCCATCGACATCATAATATTTTTGCATCGCTTCTGGTGTCGTCAAGTATTCGACAAATCGAAGTGCTTCTTCTCTATGTGGTGTCGTAGCAGAAATTGATAAGGCGAAGTCTCCCGAACCAATCGTTAAGCTTTCTCCGGGATTATTACCTGGGAATGGGAAGGTCGCTACTTCAAATTGAGGTTCTTGTTCGTTAATCATCGTCAATGCCCATGAACCATTAACGGTCATTAACGCATCTCCTCTAGCAAAGGTTGCTAAAGCATCGGTATAAGAGGCCCCTTGCCAGTTTTGTTGCATAGCCCCTGGACGTCTTAATAAATCTAAACGCTGAGCATCCGCTTTTAAAACCTCATCGTCGGCCGAGATTGAGTTAGGTTGAGAAAAACGTAAGTAATCATTCGCTTGTTGGAAACCACCCGTGACGGTCGCAATCGCTAATTGATGATAGCCATTTAAAGTCCAGCCTTCACTACCCGCAATCGCAAAAGGCACTTGGCCATCCGCAATCATTTGATCCACTAAAGCTTCAAACTCAGCCCATGTATCAGGCACTTCATATCCTAACTCTTTAAATTTAGTCGCATTATAATAAAAACCGTACATATTAGCACTAAGTGGTACATTATAAATACCACCTTCTACTTCATAATTTTCAGCATAACCCTCTTTTAAATTTTTCATAAAAGGTTGATTTTTGACATCTTCAAGATAGCCTGCTTTAGCCCATTCTTGTAATTCCAAACTTTGGGGGTAAGTATTCATCACATCTGGTAAGTCGCCTGCTAATACTCGCGTCTTCAACACATCCCCAGATGAAGGTACATCGACGACTTTGATTTTGATGTCTGGATTTTGCGCTTCAAAATCTTGCGCAATTTCTCTAATGGTATCGGTCATTTCCTTCTTTTGATTGAAGTATTCAATTTCAACCTTACCATCTTCTGTTAAGCCATCATCTTTTCCACACCCCACTAAGCTCAAACTCGCTAAACATAAGATGCCTGCTTTTAATAACTTACTTTTTCCTTTCATCTCATTCACTTCCTATTGTTTTATAAAATGGAGCTGTTTCGTTAAGAAATCTCCTTGAGGCAGCACCATTGTAAGACCTGCATACATTAACTCTGCTCCTGAATATACTGTATCACTATCTACTAATTGATACAAACTGTCCTCTTCGAGTCCGACTAATTTTAGCGTCGTTTCAATCGTTTCAATCGTTGATAAAATACGAACATAAGTGACCACCACTTGGTCTTGATAATTAAATTGAACCGCTGCTTCATTAGAATCTGCTTCAGGATTTATCAAGCGATATTGTTTCCCTAATTGAATAATCGGACGAATCTTTTTATAAGCTGCCACTTGTTCTTTAATAACGGCTTTATCTGTTGCTGAAAGACTTGTTAAGTCCAACTCATAACCTAAATTCCCCATCATCGAGACATGGCCTCGTGTTTCAATCGGTGTGGTTCTGCCCAATTGATGGTTTGGTGAAACAGACACATGCGCTCCCATTGAGATTGTTGGATATAAATACGATGAACCATGTTGAATTGGTAATCGTGCCATCGCATCCGTATCATCACTCGCCCAAACTTGTGGGAAATAGCGTAACATTCCTAAATCATTCCGTCCGCCACCACCTGAACAACTTTCAAATAAAATATTGTCATGTTTTTCTGTTAAGTAAGACACTAAGTCATACAACCCTAACATATAAGCATGGGATTGCGCTTTGGTCTCAAGATAAGTTGTTCCATTACCAATTTTCGTGATATTACGGTTCATATCCCATTTAACATAATCAATCTCATGATTGTCTAGTAATTGATCGATGGTCGTTTTTAAATATGCCACGACCTCTGGATTGGATAAATCTAAGACCAATTGATTACGTGAATAAGTATGGCTTCGGTTCGGTACTTGAATCGCCCAGTCTGGATGGTTGCGATATAAATCACTATCTTCAGAAATCATTTCCGGTTCAACCCAAATCCCGAATTTCAAACCACGTTGATGCACTTCATCAATGAGCTCTCTTAGGGTGCCCCCTAATTTTTCTTCATTGACCCACCAATCGCCTAATGCACGATTATCATCGAAACGATTGCCAAACCAACCATCGTCTAACACAAATAATTCGATACCTAATGCCGCTGCTTCATCGGCTAAGGCCAGTAATTTCTCACCATTGAAATCAAAATAAGTCGCTTCCCAATTATTAATTAAAATCGGTCTTAATTCGTGTGCAAAAGTTGCTGGAATAATATGATTTTGGACGAAACGACGCGATTCATGTGATAAAGCATTCAACCCGTTAGCACTATAGCTGAATAAGGCGACTGGTGTTTCAAATTGTTCACCTGGATTTAATTGCCAACTAAAATTATCATCATTTAGACCAATCGCCACTCGCACTTCATTTAACTGATTTTGTTCCACAAAGGTTTGGAAATTACCTGAATAGATGAGTTGTAGCGCATAGGCTTCACCGGCTTGTTCCGTTGTCTGACTATCCGCCAAAATTAATGCAGGCGTTTGACCATGTCCTGAGGCGCCACGATTCGACCCAACTTTGTAGAATCCTTGCGTGACCGGTTGACGACGAACAGTCTTCTCTCTGGCATACGCTCCTTGTAAAGTAATGACATCATACGCTTTAGCCGGCACATCGAACATTGCACTTAAAGCTCGATGTAACACAACAGGCTCTTCACCCTTATTTTCAAATACTTGATGCACTAAAATCGTGTCTTCATTTGCTGAAGCTGTATAGATTAATTTTAAGCTTACTTGCGCAACCTCGTCTACTAAATTGAAAATAATCGACTCTGCATCATTGAAAGAGTGAACGGTTGGTAATGTTGAAAGTGCCACATTACCTTTCACTATTTCGTAGTCCGCTAATTTAAAATCTGTCACTTCATTTTGATGATGTTGCACTTTTAAAGAAGGTTGGCGGAAATCACCCAAACCATGTTGCCCAATCACCTGACGCTGAGTATCAAAACTAAAAGTACGATTATGCGGTTCCGGGTTTCCTGAAAAAGCATGATCTTTTTCAAAGACTGCATTTGAATGATGATATTGGTTTACCCGACGGCCTATATGTCTTAATAATAAATACCCATTAATATTTTCAATAATAATAGATGTGTTTTTGCCATGAATATAAAATAATGTTTCTTCCACTTGAACGCTCATCGTTTAGCCTCCTAATTGTTGTTAACACTATCATATCGTTTGTATTCGTTTTCTAAAATAGAATTATGTTAGGTTGCGATATGGAATAATGTTAGGTATAATTTAATGTGGTTAGGAGGGGTTACGAGTGTTAAATAAGAAGATTGAAGGTGGTAGGCTCGTTTATTATGAATTGCATCAAGGTTCAGTCGATTTAATGATGGACTTTTGCGGATATGAAAAATGTCCACCTAAATATGGTTTTGGCCCCGCCATTCGTGATAATTATGTACTCCATTATATTGAAGAAGGTAAAGGCCAATTTATCTATAATGGCAAAACCTATCATTTAAAAGCTGGCGACTTATTTTTATTGAAAGAAAATGAATTATTATATTATGAAGCCGATATTAATGAGCCGTGGTCTTATTATTGGTTGGGGCTTAGTGGCACCAAAGTTGCGGATTATTTTAAGTTGTCGACTTTAATGCAAGAGGGTTATGCTATTGCGAAGGAATTCGAAAATACCCAATTAATTGGCGAAACAATTAAATTTATCGTTACCCAGAATATTACTAAAGATTATTATTCGATTGAAACTTTACAAATTTTATCCAAAATCTATGAAGTGTTATATTTAATCGCCCATCAATTTCCACTGAAAGAAACTGCTAAACAAAAATCAACTCAGCAATTATATTTTGAAGCGAGAACGATCATGGATAAACAATACAGCAATGAAACATTAAATGTTAACTATATCGCTGAATTATTAGGAGTCAACCGCAGTTATCTTTCCACTATTTTTAAAGAATACGAGCAAATGACACCGAAAGATTATTTAACGAAAGTGCGCATGAACAGAGCCAAACAACTCTTAGAAAGTTCTGACTTAACCGTCAAAATCGTCGCCCTCTCTGTCGGTTACGCTGATCCCCTCTACTTTTCAAAATCATTCAAAAAATACTACGGCTATAATCCTAGTGAAGTGGAGAAAGTCACCCAGAATACAGAAATATAATCGAGTAGGAGACTAATCATTAGTTGAT
>NZ_KV805785.1:0-684 GCF_001811625.1 Globicatella sp. HMSC072A10
TTATTTAATTTTCTACTTCTTGCCCACTCCCTAACTCGTCTTGTAATGGCTGGGTGTTTTACCGAAATATTTTTTAAATTGCTTGCTAAAGTAGAGCGGGTCTTGATAACCGACTAATTGCGCTACTTCTTTTACCGCTAAATTGGATTCTTTCAATAAAGTTGAGGCGTGCTTCATCCGTATATCAATTAAATAATTAATGACCGAAATTTCTTGTACTTCTTTAAAAATACGCGATAAATAAGTCGGACTAATTAATAATTCTTGTGCAATCTGATCAATGGTTAATTCTTCATTATAATGTCGGTCGATATAATGCAAAGCATCCGTCACTAAATTTTGTTTTCTGGACACCGTAGGATTAATCCCGATTAAATTTAAGTCTTGAGAAGCTTCTAAACTTCTAATAATTTGGACGATTAATTGTACCGTTAAAGCTTTGGTCATTGCTCGAAATTCCAAAGATTCTTGTTCTAATTCATAAACGATATTCCAAGCAATCTCCATAATTTTATGATGATTTCCTTGAGGCGATAAAATCGTCTCTTTATTCGGCATGGTGTCTTTTGGATAACCCGTTAATAAAAAATTACGAATCCCTATATGCAATTCATGTGCGCTAGTATTCAAAGGTTGCTTTTCCCAATGCACCACTCCGGGATTAAAAACCATCACGGTATTGGC
>NZ_KV805785.1:784-17892 GCF_001811625.1 Globicatella sp. HMSC072A10
TTTACTAAATGTTTTTCATCTTCAATTGTATATAAGGCTTCGCCTTCCAACATAATTGATATTTCTGTGTATTCATGTGAATGAGGCGCATTAAAATGTCCTTCACTATTCCAGCAATCAAAAGCATAAACGATTTCTGGATTAAAAGTATGTGAATTGATAATCGGCATGGATTTTCCTCCCTTTTTCTCTCCACATCATTTTACCACAAAAATAAATGGGATATTCCATATTTTTTTGTACATATTCCATTTAATAATGATTCGTAAATAGTAAGATAGAACATGAAATTATTTAATAAGGAGGAGTTATCTATAATGAACCCATTTACTTGGATATGGCAATATGTCAAACCCTATACCCCGCGCCTCATCATCGCTTCTATCTTCTTAATTTTGAATGCGATCTTGGTGGTTATTAATCCTTTTTTAAGTGGGATTTTAATCGACGAAATCATCGGTCAAAATCAACCGGAACGTCTCGGGAAAATCTTGCTTTTAATGATTGGGATTACCTTTTTTCGCACGATTATTCGTTATACTTATCAAATGTTATACGAAAAAAGTGGTCAAGATGCGGTCTTCACATTACGTAATGAACTGTATGATAAATTAAATAAGATGGACTTCAACTTTTTCAACCATACAAAAGTTGGGGATATTATGGCTCGGATGACTGGGGATACGGACGCAATCCGTCACTTTGTCTCTTGGGTCAGTTACAATATTGTCGAATGTATCGTTTGGTTTTTAGCAGCGGTTATTGTCATGGCCTATATTTCATGGCCGTTGATGCTCGCATTGGTTGCGGTAACACCTTTCATTTACGTACTGGCTCGTAGTATGACAAAGAAAAGTATGCCACGTTTCTTGGATATTCGTGAAAGTTTTGCGCGATTAAATTCTATGGTAGAAGAAAACATTTCTGGTAACCGCGTTGTCAAAGCGTTTGTGCGTGAAGACTATGAAATTGAAAAATTCAATCGTCATAATGATGATTTTAAACAAAAAAATATGGCTTCCGCTGAAGTCACTCGTGATCACTTACCAACACTCGATTTCCTAGCGAATTCGTTGAGTGTTATTACCTTAATTTTTGGTGGTTATTTAGTGATTAAAGATCAAATGTCGATTGGAGACCTCGTCGCTTTTAATGGTTTTTTATGGATGTTAAATAACCCGATGCGCATGAGTGGTTGGTTGATTAATGATGTTCAACGTTTTCAAGCTTCTTCGATTAAAATTATGGACATGTTAAATTATGAACCGGCAATTCCGGTAGAAGATGTCAGTGATATGCCAAAATTAAAAGGTGATATTCGCTTTGAACATGTCAATTTTGAATTCGCGGACGATCCGAACACTCCTGTCTTAAAGGATATTTCATTTGAAATAAAATCCGGACAAACTTTAGGTATATTAGGTGAAACAGGGTCAGGTAAATCGACCTTGGTAAACTTAATTAGTCGTTTTTATGATCCAACTAAAGGCACGGTTTACATTGATGGTAAAGATGCACGTGACTATTCGGTACGTCGCTTAAGAAATAATATTTCGATGGTCATGCAAGACATCTTTTTATTCTCGGATACTATTTCTGAAAATATTGCTTTTGGTAATCCTACCGTTAACCAGCTATTTATTCGTGAAATGGCTCGTATTGCGGATGCGGACACTTTTATTAATAAAATGCCAGATGGCTATAATACCATTGTCGGTGAACGGGGTGTCGGTTTATCTGGTGGACAAAAACAACGGATTAGTTTAGCGCGTGCTTTGGTAAAAGACCCAAGTATTTTAATTTTGGATGATACGACGTCTGCAGTAGATATGGAGACCGAAGCAAAAATTCAAGAAGAATTGACTAAGATTACCGATGAAAAAACGACTATCATTATTGCCCATCGTATTTCTTCGGTACGTGACGCTGATTTAATCTTAATGATGTCTAAAGGTCGGGTCGTAGAACAAGGGACCCATGCTGAACTTGTTGCTAAACGTGGTTTATATTACGATGTCTATCAAAAACAATTAGGTATTGAGGGCGCAACGCCTACTCAAGCTAAATTATAGGAGGTGACCATCAATGGCATTATTTAAAAAGCAACCTAAAGAAGTCAAAGATAAAGTGCAACCGGATGTCAATCAAAAACGCCAAACATCTTTAGAGGATGAATATTTAGAGCAAGAATTTCACTTTGATGATTTCAAACGCTTAGCACGTTATTTGAAACCTTATTTAAGACCTAGTTTGATAGTCTTTATTAGTATCATTATTACCAACTTATTTGGTTTGGTCATTCCTTATTTGACCAAACTGGCGATTGACGAGACCATTCCTAATAAAGATTTAGGACAATTAATGTTATTCGGCTTCATTGCATTATTTTCACTCTTAGCTATCGCCTATGGTTTACGTTATCGTATATACAAAATTACCGAGATTGGCCAAGACTTATTAAAAGATATGCGCTATGATATTTTCACGCATTTACAAACGTTGCCCTTCTCCTATTTCGACAGTAGACCGCATGGTAAAATCTTAATTCGAGTCGTTAATTACATCAATAATTTAAGTGATTTATTAAGTAATGGTTTAATCAACTTAATTGCTGATTTATTAAATGTTATCTTAACACTCATTGTCATGTTGAGTATTGACTGGCGTCTAACCTTATATAGTTTAATTCTGTTACCAATATTATTCGCCTTTTCAATGTTAATTCGTAAATATCAACGTACTGCTTATCAAGATTTAAGTAATAAACAATCCACAATGAATTCATACATTCATGAAAGTATAGCGGGTGCTAAAGTAACACAATCTTTTGCTCGTGAACCAAAGAATCAAGAAATCTTTTATGATGTCAACGACCAAACGCGCCGCTCTTGGATGAAAGCTGTCATGATTCAATTCTTATTATGGCCGGGCGTGTTAAACATTTCAGTCCTAACAACGTCGATTATTTACTATGTTGGGATTATGAAAATTGGCGTCGATGTCTCCGCCGGAACCTTAATCGCTTTTATCGCGTATGTCAATAATTTTTGGAACCCTATTTTAAATATTGGCAACTTCTACAATAGTTTAATTACCGCCTCAGCTTATTTAGAGCGTATTTTTGAAACTTTAGACACGAAGTCAGATATTGTCGATGCTCCTGATGCTTATGACTTACCTGTAATTAAAGGACAAGTTACATTTGATGATGTTGTGTTCCGTTATGAACCTGGCCGTGATATCTTAAAAGGGGTTAATTTCAAATTAGAACCTGGCACCTCTGTCGCCTTAGTCGGACCGACGGGTGCAGGTAAAACCACTATTATCAACCTGTTAAGTCGCTTTTACGATGTGAGTGAAGGATCTATTACCATTGACGGACATCCAGTCGATAAAGTCACCCTTGCTTCGTTACGTCGTCAAATGGGAGTTATGTTACAAGATACGTTTATTTTCTCTGGGACCATTATT
This sequence comes from Globicatella sp. HMSC072A10, assembly GCF_001811625.1. Classification (NCBI taxonomy): domain Bacteria; kingdom Bacillati; phylum Bacillota; class Bacilli; order Lactobacillales; family Aerococcaceae; genus Globicatella; species Globicatella sp. HMSC072A10. The sequence continues at coordinate 4,256 of NZ_KV805785.1, forward strand.
GATAATATTCGTTATGGTAAATTAGATGCGACCGATGAAGAAATAATAGAAGCGGCTAAGGTAGTCCACGCACATGATTTCATAATGGAGTTAAAAGATGGCTATCATACCGTCGTGGAAGAACGTGGTAGTACATTATCAGCCGGACAAAGACAATTAATAGCTTTCGCCAGAACTCTATTAGCCGATCCACATATCTTAATCTTGGATGAGGCCACTTCAAGTATCGATACCAATACCGAAGAACTATTACAAGAAGGTTTACAAGAGTTACTTAAAGGTCGTACCTCCTTTATTATCGCTCACCGATTATCCACAATCCGTAACAGTGACCAAATCTTTTACATTGACGGTGGCATTATTGATGAACGAGGTACGCATGAGGAATTAATGGCAAAAAGAGGCAAATACTATCACTTATATCAATCACAGTATAATTTATTATTTGTAGAATAATAGTTCTTGTTTGTAAGAATGATTTTTAGCAGTAAAGAATCACCTAACTTTTTTGAAAATTATTCGCCAAATAACTCTCTCTTAAATAAATGAACAAACGGCTCAGTTGAACGGTGAATTGTTATTTGGAGCCCTATAAAAAGCGAAACAAACAGACGTATAGCTTGTATCATGAATGACGACCAGATTGTGATGGTAACTAGAGCGTTATGGCTTTTCAAAAACCAATAGAACAGACCGTTTGTTAGTAGCGTGATTAGCGCCCCGGTTTGCGCCGGCCAAAAAGCTTTCATAATCAGTTTAATGCGAGTGGTGAGAAGAATTGGAAGTTGTGACTTTCTTCCTCTCACACTCGCTTTTGTTTTTTATCAAAAATTAAGTATAATATTGATATTAAGCCTTTGGAGGTAATTATGAATATTCTAGTTACGATTGATCAAAATTATATTAAGCAACTTGAAGTGATGCTGTTTAGTTTAAGACGGCATCACCCTGAAGAAGCGTTAGATGTTTATTTATTACACGAAAAAATTCCGGAAAAAGCACTTAAAAAACTGAGCGAAACTTTGCAAATCGTGACAATTAACTTGCATCCTATCCAAATCGACAATCAGTTTTTTGAGAGCTTTCCGATTACTGAACGTTACCCCTACACCATGTATTACCGCCTATTGGCTGCGCATTTCCTACCGGATTCAGTAGACAGAATTTTATATTTAGACCCTGATTTAGTCATCATTAATCCGATTGATGAACTTTATGATATCCCATTCAATGGTCAATTTTTTGCTGCTTCCACTCATGTTGAAAAAACGCTTGAGAAAATTAATCAAGTTCGCTTGAATTATTCAAATGGAATTTATGTCAACTCAGGCGTTTTACTAATGAATATTAATTTACTACGAGCAGAGCAAGATGTTGACGCAATCGCTCACTATGTTGAACGATTTAAAGATTTATTATTTTTACCCGACCAAGATGTTTTATCTGCTCTTTATCCTGATAAAATTATCAAAATCGAAGCTTCACAATATAATATGACTGAGCGCATGTGGATTAAAGAAAAAGTGAACCAATTAGGCGGTAAATTAGAATGGATTGACGAAAACTGCCATATCATTCATTATATCGGCAAAAATAAACCATGGTTACCGAACTACTTTGGTGACTTAGATCGCTATTATATTGAAGCTGAAGGCTATTTGAAGGGACGATTGGACGCTGCCAAATCGAGCCAATAGAGACGGATAAGCATGAAAAGATTCGTAAAATGGAGTCGGAAGATTTCTTTGAGACGATAAAAGTATAATTGGTGCGTGAATAAAGTCGGGAAAATTGTAGGCGAGATAAAACAATACCATTTATTTTCAACAACTCAGAACGAATGCTTATGAATAACCGATATTATCTATATCCATCTGGCTCATATTATATTTTAAATTGTCTCAATCAATTCAACTCTCACGACCAAAATATATTGTCAAAACCGATCTTGCTCTTATAAACAACCATAATATAAAAATGAACGCCCTTCACCATGAAAAGTGCACTTGTAAGCTGCAAGTCCTTTCAATGGTGGAGGGCGTTTTTCATTATCCTTATGGGGTCCCAATTAGCCAAGAAATATTATTAATATTTAACTCCGTAATGCTCTTTAATCTCAGCGAGTCGATAGGTTAATTCTTGAAAGTCAATGATTCGTACTTGCCGATGATACTCTTTACCTTTTAAGTATATCAGTACCGTTGGAGAAGAAAATAAATTCAGTTGTCCTGTCAATATTGGGATTTGACTAATATCGACATGATAGACTGGAAATTGGTGCTCTTTCGCTAACTGATTAACTCTTGGATAATCCGCATGACAAACACTACATCCGGGCGCAGTAGTATATAGGATAAAATAATCCTGATTATTCAATAGCTCATCATACTGATCATAAGATTGTATATCAATCATTCTGATCCCTCCTATTGCCTTGATTATAGCACGCTTCGTATTATTTGTCTGAAAAGCTACTCTACAACTTAGTTTGATGATTTTTAGACAGTTCTTTCTTATGCTAGAAACTTAATCTTGCCAATTATGGTAATGTCAATCCCATGTGTGTATATGTTAACTTAAAAGTGAACCACTATATTAATTGAAAACTGATCCATTTTTAATTGAACAAAACTTATTGATAATAGTCAGAAATGATTGAATTGAAAGAAACAGAACAATGGATAAAAGATAATTCAAAGAAGACAGTGGCTCAGTTTTAAATTGCGAAATACACATGTTCACTGCTCCAATACAAAACAACTGGATATTTTAAGATATGCGACATCACTTTTATCATTTTTATATTCCACTTAAAATGTTAGAAACCGCTTTCTTTTAATGATACAATTAACTTATCATGAATTTAGGAGGAATTTTAATGGCATACGAAACAAAGTATCCTTTTACAAATGAGGTTTTAAAGTCTTACGATAATATTTCTGACGAAACAATCGAAGATATATTAGCTACGAGTCATGCTCTCTATAAAAAATGGCGCAAGCAAGATACCTTAGCAAATCGTAAAGAACAATTACATAAAATCGCTGAAATTTTACGTCGCGATGTTGATAAATACGCTGAAATTATGACCAAAGACATGGGCAAACTGTTCGTAGAAGCTAAAGGTGAAATCGAACTATGTGCTGATATTGCGAACTATTATGTAAACAATGCTGACAACTTTTTAACGCCGAGACACTTAGAAACTGATACAGGGGACGCTTATTATTTACGGCAATCAACGGGTGTTATTTTAGCGGTTGAACCTTGGAATTTCCCATTCTATCAAATCATGCGAGTATTCGCACCTAATTTTATTGTTGGTAATCCAATGGTTTTAAAACACGCTTCAATCTGCCCCGGTTCAGCCCAAGCCTTTGAAGATTTAGTAAAAGAATCAGGCGCGGAAGATGGTTCCTTCACTAACCTATTTGTTAGCTATGAGCAAGTTGCTAAAATTATTGCTGATTCTCGTATTACCGGTGTCTGTTTAACGGGCTCTGAACGTAGTGGTGCATCGATTGCCGAAGAAGCCGGTAAAAACTTGAAGAAGACGACTTTAGAATTAGGGGGGAATGATGCTTTCATTATTTTAGATGATGCGAACTTGAATGAGTTAAAATCATTATTACCCGATGTGCGTTTATACAATGCCGGGCAAGTCTGTACCTCTTCTAAACGTTTTATCGTTACTGAGAAAAATTATGATGCTTTCCTAGATATTTTACTTGAAAGCTTCAAAGGGGCTAAATGGGGAGACCCTATGGATCCAGAAACAACTCTTGCACCACTTTCTTCAGCTGGAGCCAAAGAAGATGTCTTGGCCCAAATCAAATTGGCTGTCGATAATGGCGCTAAGGTATTGTATGGTAATGAACCAATTGACCACCCTGGAAACTTTGTTATGCAAACAATTTTAACGGATATTACCAAAGATAATCCCATTTTCAACCAAGAAATTTTTGGTCCCGTGGCCTCTGTTTTTAAAGTAGCAACTGAAGAAGAAGCCATTGAACTAGCAAACGATTCAAGTTATGGATTAGGTGGAACTGTCTTTGGTACTGATGTTGACCGCGTCCATGAAGTAGCAGCCCAAATTGAAACTGGAATGTCCTTCATTAATGCTGGATGGGCTTCTCTACCAGAATTACCATTCGGTGGCATTAAAAACTCTGGTTATGGTCGTGAATTAAGTGAACTTGGCTTTACAGCCTTTGTCAATGAACACTTAGTTTACACACCGAAAAAATAATATTAGTCACTCTTTAACACAATAGGACGCCGATGATGGCGTCCTGTTTAACTTTTATTTATATTATCGCAAAAAGACACAGAACTCACCTTCATTCTGTGTCTTAATCCTTGGGTGAACTTATTCAACTCAAATCTATTTACCAACTCAGTTCACCGATAAGATTTTCTCCCAAATTTATCCTTCAGTTTATGAAATCAACCTTCTTAATTTAGATAGTTTTATCCTTTTTTTATTTTACAAAAGCATTGTAAATCTCTTTGACAAACCCTCCAATTTTCGAATCGGACCAATAATTTGTTAGAACCGTTAATGCGAATGGTTTATCACCACTAGCAATCCCTGTCGTATGATTATAATATGGCCACCAAGCTCCAATCTTTTGGTACGTATTGACTGGTAAAACATCTAATTTAGTGCCATTATAAATTGTTTTGTCTAATGTGGTCATAGCTTGACGTTCTTTTTGAGCATTGATATATTTAACCACTTCTGTCATTTGTTTTGGTGTGACAGTTAGTGAGAATTTTGGCGCACCATAAACTTTTTGCGTAAAACGATTAAAATCAGCTTTATCACGGTAACCCACATAATGTAATAGCATATTTGATCCTAAATTATCTGAATCGCGTCCTACTCGATGTAAAACTTCTCTTACCGTATAAGGTTTACTTCTAAAATTCTCGTATTGAATGGTACCAGATCCGCCCCATTGATATGATTCAGGATGGTTATAAATAGCATCCGTATACCACCATTTCGTATCCCAAGATAAAAGTCCACGTTCAATTAAATCTTGTGTATAAGCCATTAAGACTACTTTCGGTACAGACGCGCCATACATTAATGAATTTTGATACATTCCGGCTGTTTGTCCATCAGTTAAACTTTCAAAGTAAGCATATGCTGATTGTCCCATGTAGCGATTCATCACATTCTGAACCGCTTGGTTTACACCACCAACAACTGTTGTGTCCCCTTTGTTGTTTCCAGTTGTTTGCTTAACTATGATAGTCTGATTTGGATAAATCAAATGACCTGAAATATTATTCCATTGTTGTAACTGACTAACCGTTACTCCATACTGAGCAGCAATTTTATTTAAAGTATCTCCACGAGCAATAGTATATTGTTTAATTTCCGTTGTGGTTTTTTGGTCAGTAGGCTTCGTTTCCTTAGTAGGTTCCTTTTTCTCTGTTGGTTTAGTTTCTTCTACTGGTTTTGTTGGTTTAGTCGGCTTTGTTTCTTCTACTGGTTTGGTCGGAGTAGTCGTTTCTACTGGTTTGGTTACTGCCACTTTATTAACGATTATCTTTTGATTTGGATAAATCAAATGACCTGAGATATTATTCCACTGACGTAATTGTGCAACTGATACCCCATGCGCTCTCGCAATTTTATTTAAAGTATCACCTCGAACGATAGTGTATTGTTTAATTTCCGTTGTCGTTTTTTGGTCAACCGGCTTCGTTTCTTTAGCAGGTTCCTTTTTCTCTGTTGGTTTGGTTTCCTCTACTGGCGATTTAGGTGCAACTTTTCCTACGATAATTTGTTGGTTAGGAAGAATTAAATTGCCGGTAATCTTATTCCATTGACGCAAATTATCCAGTGTAACATTATAGCGTTTAGCGATGGACCATAGGGTCTCACCGTAGGTAATTCGATGTTTCTTTACTTCAGAAATAGGATTAACCACCGGCTTCGGTACTGAATTTGTGTCATTTAATGTTTTGGTAGGCACTGCTATAACATTGGATTTTTTATTGGAATCTTCTTCTGTCACGTCCGTATCTTTGATATTTACAGCATCTACAGTCTGTTCTTGTGTCGTTTCTAGTTCAACAATTTTTTCTATATTCGATTCATTAGTCGTTAAACTGATATCATCTGATTTCTCAGTTGATTCCGTCTCTTCTTGTAATGGTGCTACTTCAGTAATCCCTTCTTTTGATTCATCTATTAAAGTTATTACTTCGGATGTCGCATCAGTTGTTGTGTCATCTAAAATGTCATTCTCGAACTCTGTTGAATGATCGACCACCCCTTCTTGTGTTGCATCTAGTTTTGGGATTTCTTCTACAATCGTTGTCTCAACATCTATCCCCTCTAAAGCCATCTCTTCTGCTTGGACGTTTTGAACTAATGCTAAAGATGTGAGGGTCATAATACCCACTGCAATCCATTGTCCTTTTCGTTTTTTCATAATTTTATTCCCCATTGAATTCTCCCTCTCCAATACATAAAAATATTTCATTTGTATTACAATTATATATCTTTTTTTACCGTTTTTCAATACGCTTTCAATACCCATCATAATAGTTAAAATTGGCTAAAAAAACTGCCCAAACTTTTGTTTGGACAGTTTCGATCATTTAATATGACTATTTAATTGCGCGAGATTGTAAACCTTCTTCTTCTAAGAAGAATCTGAATGGTACTAAATCTTGAGCTTCGTAACGTTCTTTGAAAGCTGCGATTTCTTCTTCAGTTGCTACTTTTGGATCTAATTGTAATACTTCAACTGGAATTGGACGATCTTGAGTGATTTTCGCATCGATCACTACTGTACGACCGTTTTTGTTATCTTCAACAGCTTTACGCATTACTTCATCCATTTCTTCAATTCTTGTTACAGTATAACCTACAGCACCTTGTGCTTCCGCAATTTTAGCGTAGTCAACGTCTGTAAAGTCAACACCGAATAAGTGTTTGTTAGTATCTTCATATTTGTTCTTAATGAACGCATACTCAGTATTAGAGAAGACAATGTTAATAACTGGTAAGTTGTATTGTACGTTTGTCACCACGTCTGGGTAAGACATGTTGAATGCACCATCACCCATGATATTAAATACTTGACGATTTGGATTATCTTTCTTAGCAGCAATACCACCAGGTAAAGCAATACCCATTGTCGCGAATAATGGAGAAGTTCTCCACATATTTTTAGGTGTCATGTGTAAGTGACGGATTGATGTTTGAGTTGAGTTACCTACGTCAATTGAGTAGATAGCATCTTCGTCAGCATATTTGTTGATTGCTGCATATACTTGGTATAATTGTAACTCACCTTCAGTTTTACCTTCAAGTTTGTTCATGTAGTCACGCCAGTTTTGGTTATTCTTAACGTTAGCTCTCCACCAAGCTGTATCTTCAACAACATCCATTTTATCCATGATCGCTTTTGCAGCTTCACCAGCATCACCTAAGATTGCTGCATCTAAAGCATGACGTTTACCTAATTTATGAGGATCGATGTCCACTTGGATAAATTTATCAACGTTTTTGAATGCTTCATATACTTCAGCAAACGGGAAGTTACATCCCATGAATAATACTGTATCTGCTTCGAATACCACTTCGTTAGCTGGTTTCCAACCAACACGGTAAGCTGAACCAGTTAAGCCTTCATAATCCCATTGGAAAGCTTCAAAGTTTTTACCAGTTGTAATGATTGGTGCTTTGATGTTTTTAGATAATTCAGTGATGATTTCACCGTTTTTAACGCCACCGAAACCAGCATAAATAACAGGACGTTCAGCATTTTTTAAGATTTCAACTGCTGCATCGATGTCTGCTTCATTTAAACGTGGTGCTAAGTATTCACGTTGGTAAGTACCTGAACCATAGTAAGAATCCGCATCGATTTCAGTGAAACCAAAGTTTACTGGAATTTCAACAACAGCTGGCCCTTTACGAGCAATTGCTGTACGACAAGCTTCATCAATTACTTTTGGTAATTGTTCTGCATAAGCTACACGTTTGTTATAAACAGCAACACTTTGGTACATAGGGTTTTGGTTTAATTCTTGGAAAGCATCCATGTTTAATTCATTAACTGGACGTGAACCTAAGATTGCGACAAATGGAATGTTATCCATCGCTGCATCGTAAACCCCGTTGATTAAGTGAGTAGCACCAGGTCCACCAGAACCAACTGCAACCCCTAAAGGTCCACCAAATTTATATTGCATTACAGCTGCTAATGCACCTGTTTCTTCATGGCGAACTTGTAAGAAACGAATATCATCTTGCTCTGCCATTGCATCCATTAAAGAACTTAAAGTTCCTGAAGGGATACCGTAAATCGTATCAACACCCCAAGTTTTTAAGACATTTAACATCGCTGCAGAAGCAGTAATTTTACCTTGACTCATTGTATAGTCTCCTCCTAAAAAATGTTAGTGATATTTCCACACAAGCAATAGATTAGCACATTGTTTTAAAGTTGGCTATTAAAATTTCAATGATAATTCTTGTTTTCGCCATATTTAACGCTTTCATAACAAAATTGTATAAAGATTTGGCGAAAAATCATAAAATTGACCTCTATATAATATTATATTTTGAAAAACAGACCATAAATACTGTTTCAGTATTCATTGTAAATAAGATAGAGTTATTCAAAAACAAGGTTAAAATCAGTAAATAATCGGGATTTTTCTGTTCAACATCTGTATTAATACTGTATTACAATTTTTTCGACATTTTTCAACCTGTTATAAAACAAAAATATAAAAATAGTGACTTCGTTCTACTCTTTTATTAATCATTTGGACATCATAAAATATGGTATTTGGGATGGCATTGTTCAAATAAATTTTCTCTCTAATCAACCTAACAATTACTACGTTCGCCAGAGGGATATTATCCATGCTATGTATACTTCATATAGTAACAGCATCCACTCGTTTTAAGTTTCATTGAATGACTTATTAGACCAGTTACCTCGCAGACAGAATCCTATGATAAATCTGAGTTGTTAATTGAAGAAAATGAGCTGATATTGACTCTATACTATTGTTTTCTCTATCAATCGAGTTAAAATATCTTATTTTTCATCTTAAAAGATGATATTTAAAGCCTGAATCACAGTAGATTGATAAGTTATGATAAACAGAAATAGCCACTATTCTTATCAATTTCATATTTATTATTCAATTTTTCCTATTCTAACTTTTAAGCTAATAAAAGAAAATAAACCTCTTAAGTGTTTCATTTTACTTTATGCCGAAAGAGTGATATCATTTAATTATAATCATTATAAAAAAGGAGCGATTAGGAATGACTTTTGATATGACAGATCGTGGCAAACAGCCAGTTGTTGAGAATATCGAGGAATGGACAAGCGCAAATGAGAATTACCGTACAACAGTATGGACTGGTAGCAAAATGCAAATGACTTTAATGACAATCCAGCCAGGTGATGATATTGGATTAGAAGTTCATGAAGGCATTGATCAATTCTTACGCATCGAAGAAGGAACAGGACTATGCCAAATGGGTCCTTCAGAAGACAATTTAGACTTTGAAAAAGAAGTTGGACCTGATTTCGCTATTTTAGTACCGGCAGATATGTGGCATAATGTCACTAACACTGGTGATAAACCACTAAAATTATATACTTTATATGCTGGACCTGATCACGTTCCAGGTACTGTGCATCCAACACATGAAGATGCAGAAAACGATCCAAATGAACATTAATTAAAGACGAATTGGTAGTCCTCGAGGCTACCAACTTTCAATTTACATAGCAAAATACCCCACTGGATGAATGACACTCGTCCAGTGGGGTTTTAAACAGGAAAGCTATTAATTTAGTTTGAATCAATACATCTTTGTTGACTCTATCAAATCTTTCATAAAAACGTTGATACAGTTCATTAAAACCTTTTCATACATTATAAAAGTAATATAATTGACCGAGGATATTTATTACTTTCCGACTGATAAATGGATCTCATTATCAAATAATTGGTAAATCAGACTGATATCCGAATTGGTTAAAATACCTACAATATCATCTGGCGTATCCATTTCAAGATTTTGCTTTTCACACACTAAAATAACCGTCGATTGTGATTTCTCAAATAACTCAATCAACTGAAATAGATTATTTTCTTTATAAATTTTAGTAACCTGATGATTCTTTTCTTCTAATTTTAACACTTCATCAATCGTAACAGTCACTAATTCCTCACTTAACATTTGTTCAGCAGATACCCTATCAGCTAACCAATTGGTGATACCATTTTCTGAAATTAAACCAACATATTGGTGATCATCAAACACCGGAAATTGAGAATAATGTTTTTCTTTAATGACTGAAAGCACTGCTTGTAAAGATTCTCCCACCTTAAAAGTGACAATTGTTTCAGAGTTTTGGGATTTTAGGTATTCCATAATCGAAACTGGCGATTTATACTGTGTAATAATCCGCTTCAATGTCTCAATTAAATAGGTTGAAGGTTCAGCTATTTCAGGAATTTCGGTTGTGGTTTGATGCGTCAGTAAATTACGTAGTTGTCTGGCTGCATACAATAAATCCCAATGAATACTGACTGGATTGATTCTAGACTGTGCTTTCGCTTGTTCAAGTAAAATAAACATCGTCTCTTTGGAATTTAATACTTTTTGTAAAGTAATCTCCAATTCATTGAATAATGCTAAAAATTCTTTTTTTGACATTGGGCGCCTCCTATAAAAAATTTCTCTTACCACTATTATAATAGTCAATTCCATAAAATTCATATTTTATCTTGAAAACAGCTTTTAATGCTAATAAAAAAGAGCAAAGAATAATGAATCTCACGACTCTCAATTCTTTGCTGACTAAAAACGAAATACTAAACGATTTCGCTGTCTGTTTTTCACTCCGGTGGAAGCCACTCGAACTTCATTCCCAACAGTGTTTCCTTAATCTTCTTCATCACTCGTATCGTTTGGAAGATAAAAATCTTCTACCATTACGAGTATGTCACCTTTTAATACTAATTCTTTATAATTTTCAAAATTTTCAGAATGCTCTTCATCCACTTGAAGCTCTGGTCTAAAGAAACTCACCACGACATCCCACCAAGAACTATCTTCATCCAAACTATCTGCTTTATGAATCACGGCTCCTGATCGTGAGACATCTTCTTTAACATATTGACTATTGATAAGGATGGTGATATCTCCTTGATATACTCCACTTCTGATTAATTCTTCTACTGCTCTTTCCGCTTCTTCAAATGTATCAAATGAATCGTAAATAAACTTTGCCATATTCACCCTACTCCTTTTATTTAATGCTAATGTTTAAATCTCGATATTTTTAATAAAAAATAAAATACTCAAAGTCAATCTCACTCGTTTGATTTAGTTGGCTATCTCGCACAACTTTATAATTGATAATTTCATCATACCACTTAAATGATGATTAAAGAAATTTTATATACCGAGAATTGCTTAATTATGCCCTTGAATGCGATGACGGTTGTAGTTTTCGCTTAACCCAGTTCATATGAACAATTGGGATGGCCATAATAAATCTTTATTCACAGTTGCCGCCTATTTAATCGAAATAATTTGAATTAGTTGATGGCGTGTCCGGCAAATGATTAGTACGAATAAACATTTATAAGTCTTGCGTTAGAATCATGGTGTAAATTGCATATTGACCGTACTCACTACGTTTAATAATGACTTCCGGACGAGTGTCGATGGATTGACCTTTGACTATAAATTGCAAGCTGTTATTCAGACTTTCTTCTCTGATTTATGCGGATAGAGTAAATTATTCGGTGTTAAGCGTAAATGTCCATTATGAATCCAATAGTAATTCGTTGAAAAAAGGACGTTGACAAGTTTCGAATATTCGATCATTTCTGGTGAATATTTCATAACGCTCAGATACCTTATTAATTAATGAATATTATCTTGATTGAATTTATGCCTAACCTCTTTAAAACGCGTTTTAGGGCACTCGACCACTCCACATTTAATTAACGAACAATAACTTGCCTAAGTTTATTCCTAGCCTCAATGTAAACTCAAAGCGTTTTATTAGAATTATTCTAAATTTAATTATATAATATATATACACAAATATAACTTTGCTAACTAATAGAGTCTTTTGTAAATTAAGTTACTTGCTTTTATATTATTGTAATTAGGTTTAAAATATTAAAATGCACTCTAATGCGGGATGTAAAGTAAATTTGTCTATAATGTTCCAACCAGTTATTGCATTGTCGTATAGTTCTATTGAAAGGAGAATTAATATGAAAGAGAATAGAGTAAGAAATGAAGAGGATAAAATGTCTAACACTAAGGTCAATCCAGAAGTTAACAACAAAAAAGGTGTTGTTATAGATGAATCAATTAACAAGTCAAATGATGTTCCGGATGATGATTTTAAATACAAAGGTTCTAACTATAATTTTAAAGAGAATCATATCGAGTACGACAGAGGACGTTATTTAAATGATATAGCTTTAGAAAAAGCGGGAGTTAATCTATCTTGGAGATCTATCTTCGCTGGTTTAATAACCTTTTTAGCGTTAAGCATTTTATTTTCATTTATATCTGCCACAATAGGTTTAGGGGTCACTGATTTGACTTCTCCAAATCCATTAGATAATGTCGGTATCGGCTTAATTATTTGGACTATCATCTCATTTATTGTCTCACTTGGTGCAGGAGGTTATGTTGCCGGCTTGACTGCAAATCGCGCAGGTGCCATTCACGGTTTCTTAACTTGGGCTTTAGGTCTTCTTGCGATTTTATATTTAGCAACCTCTACCATCGGTTCTGCATTTAATACTCTTGGTTCGTTAATGGGTGTCGCTGGTGACACTGTCGCAGACGTTGCGAATGTTTCTGGAGATATTGTTTATAATTTTTCACAAGAAGCTTTTGATTCAATTTCAGACAATTTGAAAATAGACACTTCTGAATTAGATAAACAAGTTCAAGACGCTTTAAAAGATTCTAATATTCCAGAATTACAACCAAATTATTTACAATCTCAATTAGATGAAACGATAACTGACATTCAAAATGCAGCGAAAGCTGTTATTGTAGATGGTAAAGATGCGAATGAAGAATTAAATGGTGTTTATCAAAACATTGAAGAACGATTAACATCAATCGGCGAAAGTTTAGATGAAGAAAAATTATCAAATGCTATATCAGAAAATACCGATTTGACCGATGCGGAAGCAGATAAAGCAGTTGAAAATATTAAAACATCATATGAAGAGGCGCAAGAACAAGCTAAACAACTATTAGCTGATGCAGAAACTCAACTTAATCAATTAATGGAGGATGCAGAGAAAACATCCGAAGAAGTAGTTGAAACAACTAATGATGTCATGAATGAAACTTCTAAATATTCATTCATAACTTTTATCGGCCTTACACTAGCTGCTATCTTAGCAACCTTCGCTGGTAAAAAAGGTGCAGAAGCTGGTAGCATGGTTCTAGATGGGGCAACTCATGTCCAAGAAAAAGTATAAATTAGAACTCAGCAAGAATTTTCATATGAACATTCAATGATCAATTAGGAGTTACTCGTGAAACCAACCTAAAAGTATTCATATTAATATGAATACTTTTA
>NZ_KV805786.1:0-12104 GCF_001811625.1 Globicatella sp. HMSC072A10
CAAATCGGGATTTTTAAGTTGACTTTTATAAAACTGCGTCTTGATGACTTGTTTGAGGCTTACTCAACTGCGTAAGGAATGGACAGACGCACCGAAAATCAAACGATGTTCTATTTTCCATCTTGATAGCTATTTAACAAAACGAACCAATTTAATAATGGCTGATTTAGAAAATAATTTATATAATAGTTGATTTCGAGAAATTTGATACTAGGCAATGACTCGAAGAATTAAAATTATTTTCATTTACTAAACAAAAAGCTTACTTTAAATCAGGATGAATTTGAACGTTAATTCAAATAACTGCTCCGTATTGATATAGTGTTTTAGTTTATAATTATATTGTAGCTCATTATGTAAATGAATCTAGTGAAGAAAACTCGCTTCAAAAAGGTTTATTCTGGTGAATATCTCACTCGCCGTATTTAAAACTGTCGACAATTGTGGGGAAAAATCTCGTTGGATAATAAAATGGAAGAAACACTTATATATTTTCTGACTGTTATGAAATATTAACCAGAAATGATTGTTCATTCAAAATGTTAGATAAAGTTTTTGAAAAAAGAATAATTATTTCACTCATTGTTGTCTGTGTAATAAATGTTTATTTTAATATTTTGATTATGATTTCCGAACCCTGTACCAAATAGAGTTAATCCACCTTGATTTCTGGATTTTTCTTCTACTTCAAAACGAAGTTTAATGAACTGATTATTATGTAACTTTAAGTCATCTATTCTGACATTAGAAAATTGTTCTCCATCAATTCCAGTATCTAGTTTATTTATTCTTAAATGCTTTAACAGACCGTATTGACTTAATTTATCATTCCACCAAGTTGGTGTATAGCGTCCTCTAACGTCTGAAAAATTACCGGGAACAGTATATATTGCAACCCTAATATCATTAATAAAAATTGAAATATCACTTGGCCATACGTTGTTTGATAAAGGAAATTCTGAGGCGATTTCAAAGCTAATTTCCATTAGTTCAGGTTGATCAGTGTCCTTTAAAAAATTAGGAATTTTATATTCGACATAACCCCTTGATAACCAGAGTAAAGCAGCATCAACACGTTCTGAAAGTAAAAAACTTTTTGGGTCATCATTTTTTCCAACAATACTAATTGGAGTCGCCAGACCACAGGTTGGATATACTAAAAAATCAGTATAATGGCCAATTTTTAAATCAAAGGTATGTAAATGAAAATTTCGATAGACTTTTTCGGGAAAAAGTATATGAACATCATCTACTTTTAAAAAAACTATTTTTTTATTGCGATTATTTCCAGTACCTCTTTCGGATTCAATAATTTGAGCATCTTCTAATTGCTGAATATGTCTACTTGTTATTGCATTACTTAAGTTTAAAAAACGAGCTATTTCACCGACGCTTTTCTTATCACTACCTATGAACTGAACAATTTTTATTCTAGTATCGCTTGCTAGTGCTTGCAAAATCGGAAGTGAATTTTGTACTAAATTTATTTGCATATATAAACTCCTTTAACTTATTGGTTAAGTTCATTTGTGTATTTAGAATTTACAACATTGATATTTAACTCTTTTGTTGTTTTTGTATATTTAGCATAACATAAGGTTGACAGCGTTTGCAAGATTGTTTATGATGACATTAAATAAAACGTTTTATTGTGGTTGTGAGTTTTTTGGTTTTTGTATGTATAAAAGAAATTAACTAAATAGTAAAAGGAGTTTTGTAGCTGAAATATTTTAAAAGAGCGCGAATAGCATTTTGTTTAATTCTATCATCATTTATATTGGCTCCTGTGGAACTCAAAATAACGTAGCAAAAAATAATACTGCTGATGATGAGATTGTCTTTTGGAATCCCTTTACAGGAGCTGATAATGCTAATATAAAAAAATGATTGATGAATATAATAAAACAAATCCAGAATTTAAAGTAAAAAATATTTCAATCAAAGAAGGGGATATGTATTCAAAAATTCCTACAGTTGTTAATTCTGGGAAAGATATTCCTGATTTAAATATTGTTCATGCAGAGAGAATAATTCAGTATAAAGAAAGTAATATACTAGAAAGTTTTGATGAAATTTTAAATAATTTCAAGGATATTAAATCTGAAAATTATGTTGCTGAGGCATGGAATTTAGGAGAAAATGGATGAGGAATATCGAAATATGCCACAATTATTTTTCTTAAACTCTAAAGAACAACAAGAAACATTAAAGATATTTGATTATAAATATAATGGATATATAGCAGATTATTTGGATACTAATTGCTTTGGTGCAATCTTTGGGAAAACAGATATTGAGAAATTTATCGTAAATATGCAAAAAGAAGTTTCAGAAAAAATTAATCAAAACAATTAATAAATTTTGTGGTGAGTGTTTTCATTCACCACATTAAATAATAGTCTAGTGGTAATAAGTCAAGAGAAAAATAGTGAAACAATCTAAGAAACATTATATGAAAGATTCTACAGCGTGGCTGTTTATTGCCCCTTATTTAATAATATTTATAGTATTTTTTTTAATTCCTATAATATTCGGGATTTACATTTCATTAACAAATTGGGATCTATTCTCTCAACCTGAATTTATTGGGTTCAAAATTAACATACTATTTTTAATAAAGATTCTATTTTTTGTGAAGAACTAAGAGTAGGTTTAAAAAATACTTTTATTTTTGTGTTACTTTCAGTACCTGCTTGTATAATTGTTCTTCTATTATTTGCACTATCACTAAATGTTAAATTGTTTCTATGGAAGATATTTCAAGCGATAATTTCATATTTGATTTTAGATATTATAAGTTTAATATTATTAGTTACAATCATCGTTATTTTATTAGCTAAAAATAAGGCAATAAAAATTGTAAGATAAAATAATAAGTAAATTTTTTAATGGAAGTAAAGGAGAATAGTTATGAAAAGAGAATTACATCCTAGACCTCAGTTTATTCGAGAAAAGTGGGAATTATTAGATGGAGAATGGGATTTTTGTTTTGATGAACAAAACAGAGGGTTAAAAGAATCATGGTCAAAAGGAATTCCATCTGATAAAAAAATTAAAGTACCTTATACATATGAAACTAAATTAAGCAATATTGATATTCAAACACCTCATAATGTAATTTGGTATCAAAAAAATGTTGTTTTCAATAAAGAGGATAAAATTACTATTAATTTTGAAGGAGCAGATTTTCACACCACTGTGTGGTTAAATGGTGTGAAAGTTGGACAAAATATAGGAGGTTACCATCGTTTTAGTTTTGATTTGGATGATTATATTATTGATGGAAACAATTCAATAATTGTTCGATGTGAAGATTCTTTGGATACTAATCAAGTAAGAGGGAAGCAACGTTGGTTAAATAATAGTTTCAGATGTTGGTATGTCCAAAGTACGGGAATCTGGAAATCTGTGTGGATAGAATATAGAAATAGTAACGTGTATTTAAGTTCTGTTAAAATGAAGCCTGAAATAGATAATGATCATTTAATAATACAGCCAACTATAAGTGGTAACAATTCAATCATAAAAGAAAATGATTATTTTATTGAAGTAGATATATATTTTGAAGAAGAACTGATAACTAATTGTTGTGTTTTAATTAATCACCAAGAACAAGAAATAATATTAGATACTCGAGTAAAAAGAGATTCTAATTGGGGAACTAAAATATGGACTATTGAGACACCGAATTTGTATGATATTAGATTTAAGTTACTAGATAATCAGACAAAAATATTGGATGAGGTAAATTCATATTTCGGTATGAGAAAAATTAGCATAGAAGGAGATAGAATACTACTTAATAATAGAGAACTTTATCAAAAATTAATTTTAGATCAAGGTTATTGGCCAGAGTCTGGACTTACCCCACCTTCTGTTAGAGCATTAGAAAATGATTTGGAAAAAGTTAAAAGCTTAGGATATAATGGGGTAAGAAAACATCAAAAAATTGAAGACGAAAGATTCTTATATCTGTGTGATAAATTGGGGATTTTAGTTTGGATTGAAATGCCATCCAATTATCAATTTTCGGATTTATCTATAAAAAATTTTACTGAAGAATGGATAAAGATTGTGACTCAAAATTTTAACCATCCTAGTGTTATTACTTGGGTTCCATTCAACGAATCTTGGGGCATAAAGAACATTTTTAAAGATAAGCAACAGCAAAGTTTTACAGAAGGAATTTACTATTTGACAAAGTCAATTGACCCTGATAGACCGGTTATTACGAATGATGGCTGGGAACATACTATATCAGATATCATAACATTACATGACTATGAAGAATTTTCAGAGATGTTAAAACACAGATATAAGGAAAAATCACTAATATTAGACAACCGTATACAATTTAATAAAGATAAATTTGCATTTGCAAATGGATATAAATATATGGGACAACCAATAATTATATCAGAATTTGGTGGCATTGCTTTTGCAACTGAAAACGAAGATCAGTGGGGCTATGGAACTCACGTTAAAAATGAAGAAGATTTTATTGAAAGATTTAATAATATTCATGAAGCTATTTTTGAACTAGAATATGTTACAGGATACTGTTATACACAATTAACTGATGTTGAACAAGAAGTTAATGGGCTTTTGGATATCAATAGAAAACCTAAAGTATCAACAGATTTGATAAGTAATGTAAACAAATTAAAGTAAACTAAACAATTTAGATGTAGTTAGGTAAATATATAAGTTATTCCAAAGTATAAAAGTATATTTGAATTGTCAAATTAATCTAAAATTTTTATTCTAAATATACCAATACTTATCGTTAGTTTAAAACTTTGTCATTATAAAACTATATATAAGTAAAGTTTATTATTAAGTAAACGTCTCTATCAATCTCGGTTTCTTACAACAATCAATAAAGGCTTCAATTGGTATTTGATAATCAAAAATTTTCCAAGGAATTTCATTGTGACAATGAGTTTCCCTCTGAGTGTTTTATATGATATATCAGTAAAATACATGCTTTTGGAGTAGCCATCTCTTCGAAAAATGTCGATTAGAGTGTTCATTTAAACCACTTTGTGTCGGCAACTTAGATTAGCAAAATAAATATTGATGTCATTGTTGTTTATAATTTCCTGCCAATAATAAAATTATTTTCCATAATCAAAAGTTATGTAATTAAATAAAATTCTTGGCAAATAAGCAAACCAGTTATAAAAAGGCGCTATAATATCACTTTCTTTACGACTGCTAATTTTATTGAAATAATAGTACACTAAATCATTCAACAAGTGTTAGGATAGTAATCTCATGGTATTTTCCGAGAAGGGTATAATCTTATAGATGACCAAATTCCTAATCAAATTGTATTTTGACTGGATTCGTTCTTCAATCGTGCTTTTAAATTTTATTTTTCAAGTTTTTACTGATACCCAATGGTTTTTTCTTACCTTTCATCGGTTAAGTTGAACAATCAAAGTCATCCGAATCTTGAAATCAACGATAGAAGGTTCGAACGGTGCATCCTAATTTTTTTCATTACGCCCCATAATAACATTATGAGACCACCTTAGAGATACTTATTTTTTGATACATTAGAGTTGTTCAGATGTAAAGATCTTTTTTAGGTCTCGCAACGTGATTTGTTCTCTTTATATTGTTCGTAATACGCTTGAATACAGCTACGTTTTAAGGATATTAACAAAATTATAAAGCACGATTTATTTTTTTACTATATAGGTTGCTTTTTACCGCTATCGTAATAATTTTCTACCCAAATTATTTCTTTCAAGGTAAAATGAGTATAAGCTATTTGTGTGTACTTCTTTCTTTGCATGTGATCGTATGTTTAGGATATCATACAAATGGCCTATTTTTTTCTAGCTTAATTTTACTAACCAAGTTTTTTAAAAGATTTTCCGCCTGAATTAGAAGAGGCAAGTGTTATGGATGGTGCATCAAGAGTACAAGTATTGTTTCATGTTGTTTTCCCAAGCATCAAACCACCAGTCGCTACGTTAACCGTTATGACCTTTTTAGCAATTTATAATGATTTTTTATGGCCATCATTAGTTACCAATGATATTAAAATGAAGACTGTTACTGTAGGGGTAGCAAATTTGGTACAAGGTTCTAACTTTGTCAACCCTGGTAGAATGATGGCAGCAACGGTGATAGCAACCTTACCAGCTTTAGTTATTTTCTTATACGCGAATAAGTTTTTTGTACAATCAACAACTAAATCAGGAATTAAATAGGAGAGTGTAATAATGAGACAAGAATATCCAAGACCGCAATTTGAAAGAAAGAATTGGATTAATTTAAATGGTGAATGGAGTTTTGAACTAGATAAAGAAGCTGTAGGTCAAAAAGAAAAATGGTATTTAAATCCAAAAATGTTATCAAAAAAAATACAAGTACCGTTTGTTTACCAATCTAAATTGTCTGGTGTTGAAGATAAATCAGCATGTGAAAATGTATGGTATTCTCGTAATTTTAACATTGAAGAGTTGACGGAAACAACTCTATTGCATTTTGGTGCGGTAGACTATCAAGCTAGTATTTATGTTAATAATGAATTTGTTGGTAAACATATCGGAGGTCATACCAGTTTTACCTTTGACATTTCAAATTATGTTCAACAAGGTGATAATGTACTAACACTATCAGTTTTTGATCCGTTAACAGATGAAGGAATTCCACGTGGGAAACAATATTGGAAAGAAACACCTGAAAGCATTTGGTATACTAATACAACTGGAATTTGGCAAACGGTTTGGATCGAACAGTTAGCAGATGTATATTTAGAAAAAGTTCATTTTACTCCGGATTTAGATGCTCAAAGTGTTAAGTTAAATATTCGAACTAATCGAGTATCGGATGATTTATCCATTCGAATAAAAATTCAATTCAAAAACCAAATCGTTGTCGATTCAACTAGTAATTTATTCCAAGCAGAATCAGAAATTCAATTCAATGTGTTACAAAATAAAATAATGAATACAGTTGCACACGGTGCAGGATGGACCTGGTCACCAGAAAATCCAAATCTATTTGATGTTGAATTAATTTTAATGCAAAATGGTAAAATTATTGATGAAGTAAAAAGTTATTTTGGTATGCGTAAAATTCATATTGAAAATGGAAAAATTATGTTAAACAATCGACCCTATTATCAAAAATTAGTATTAGACCAAGGATATTGGCCAAAATCCCTGATGACGACTCCAACAGATGAAGACTTTATAAAAGACATTCAATTGTCTAAAGAGATGGGGTTCAATGGATGTCGTAAACATCAAAAAACAGAAGATCCACGATTTTTATATCATGCTGACCGATTAGGTTTCTTAGTTTGGGGGGAATGTGCTGCCCCAGCTAATTATCATCCTAAATCAGTAAAATTGACAGTTAATGAATGGGACGAAATCATTCAAAGAGATTATAATCATCCTTCAATTATTGCTTGGACACCGTTAAATGAAAGTTGGGGTATATCTGAAATTAATTACGACAAAGCGCAACAACATTTTGCCCAAAGTATTTACCATTTTGTAAAAGGGCAAGATAAAACACGCTTAGTTATTGCCAATGATGGATGGGAAATGATTGAAACGGATATTATTGGTATTCATAATTATACTCATGGTGCTGCAAATGAGACTGGGAAGTACCAACAATATATTAAGGATTTAAGCACGCGTGATAATTTATTACAAGCAACTCCAGCTAATAGAAATATTCTTCTTGAAAATTGTGTGAGTTCAAATCACCCAATAATGTTAACTGAGTTTGGTGGTATTGCTTATAATCCCAAAGCGGTTCCTGAGGATGCTTGGGGATATTCGAGTGCTACATCACCTGAAGAATATGTTAATGATTATCGTCGTACGATTCATGCTATCTATCAGTCAGAAGCGTTAGTTGGATTCTGTTACACTCAATTAACAGATGTAGAACAAGAAACAAATGGATTATTAACGTATGACCGTCAACCGAAGGTAGATTTATCACTAATTAAAGCAATCAACGATAATATGTATATGGAGGATTAAGAAAATGAATCGACTAATTAGCTTGATCATTTTGTTGATTTCAGTGCTAAATATTATGTCCATCGAAAAAGTTTTTGCTGCAGAATATACCAATCCTGTTGGAGATATGACTGAAATAGGAGACCCATTTGTTATTAAATCCGAAGGGAAGTATTATATGTATGCTACATCAGTAGCTAATTATGGATTTAATGTTTGGGAAAGTAATGATTTAGTCAATTGGGAATTAAAAGGGACGGCTTTAGATCATCGAGATTTTGAAAAGAAATGGGCAACGTATGACTTTTGGGCACCTGAAGTTTTTGAAAAAGATGGTCAATTTTATATGACTTACAGTGCTCGTGCTTATAATGGTAGTCTGCGAATAGCTATCGCGAAATCGGATAATCCATTAGGCCCTTTCAATGATATTAACAATAATTTAATCCATGAAAAAGGCTCCTATATTGACGGACATATCTTTGAAGATGACGGAAAATATTATTTATATTATGTCAAAGATAATTACGAAAATATAATTGATGGAAAAAAATAGAGCCAAATTTTTGTTCAAGAATTAAATGAAACTTTGGATGATTTTGTATCAGAGCCTGTGATGGTTATTGAACCCAGTCAGTCATGGGAAGGTCTAGAAGGAGAGATTGTTTGGAATGAAGGACCTTATGTTTTAAAATATGAAGAAAAGTATTATTTAATGTATTCAGCAAACTTTTATGGAGGACCTGATTATGCGATTGGGTATGCAGTAGCTGATAATCCAATGGGACCATTCGAAAAATATGAACACAATCCAATATTGGCTTCAGATTTAACGAAAGGCATTTCAGGACCTGGCCATAATAGTGTTGTAGTTGGATTGGATGATAAAACACTTTATATTGTTTATCATATACACACAGATCCTAAAAATCCATCAGGTGACCGCCGCATGGCCATAGATCGCCTCTATTTTGAAAATGGAGAATTAAAGGTTGATGGCCCGACAAATACACCTCAAGAAATCCGTTAACCGGAAAAGTTATTTCTTAAAATTCTTCCAGTCCCCCTAATTTTAACAACGTTGAGCGGACGTAATCCTTGTACTGAAAACAAGGCACTACGTTATTCAACGTTGTTATTTTGGTTTTGAGTGATGATTTGCGTGAAACGATGGGTAAATTGAGCCGTCATTCCCCAGATTGTTTCATCTGTTAAATCATAAAAAGGAATCGCATTACTACGTTGCGAAAAGCGATATTGTTTGCCATTACGGATTTTATTAAATGGAAAATCCTCATTAGGGACGATTTCTGACGCTAATTGATAGTATCTAGGTGGATGATTAATTAAGTCTTTTAAAGAAACAGAAAATATTTTAGCAACTTCTTCATTGGGGGTAATTTGTTGATAATCGTCTATCAAAAGTCTGCCGACAAAACAATAAATGGTCGCTTGTGCATTAACGATATAATCAATTTCTCCTAGAATTTGGATTTGGTTTTCTGAGATGTTTAATTCTTCAGTCGTTTCGCGGATCGCAGCTTGGACAAGTGATTCATTGGCTTCAACTGCTCCCCCAGGAAAGGAAACATCACCAGGTTGCGGCACTTGTTCACTTCGGACTTCATATAAGACATGCCATTCGTTCTTTACTTTAATTAAAGGTAATAAAACAGCATATATCCGTTTTTGACTAATTGGTTTTGCTTGATAGTTGATTAACGCTTGTTCAATATTATTTAACATGGCGACTCCTTTCTAATTCGAAATACATTAATCTCATCTTATCGGAAACAAATTTTAAAGTCAAATAGACAGTTTGAATCACTTCGTGCTAAGATTGAAAAAAGTAATATGAAGGAACAATTGAACATTTTATGAATTGTAATGAGGCTTAGCTAATGCGCTTTGCTTGCTTACCATTGTCACCCTGTTCGATTTCTTAAAAATCGTCCAGTCTAACAACGGGTAAAACCTTATCCATGACATAATGTTTGGTAAAATTAAGAGAAATAGAGACGATCAGAAGGGTGAGAAATGACCTTCTAAATATATATTACGAGGAGTGAGGCAGTTGATTATTAAACAACCGTCAAAAAAATTAAACAACTATCAAATTATCCATGCAATTGGAGGGAGTGAGCTAAATTTTAAACAATCAGCTGGCGAAGACGTTTATCGTCAATCTTTAAATAAAATATTAAATGCGTTAAACGTAGTGCCAAAGCAAGTTTATCATGGTAACCAAGTGCATGGCGCAAATGTAGAGATTGTCAATGCAGATGAAGGTGAACATCCTCTGTTTGCGAGTTATCCACTGTCACCAGAAACAGATGGCTTTATTACAGCTGAAGCCGGTGTTGCTCTTTTAGTACGGATGGCTGATTGTACACCGATTGTTATTTATGATCCTATCAATAAAGTAATAGCAGCCCTTCATTCGGGTTGGCGTGGTACCGTTCAAAAAATTAGTCAGCAAGCGATTGTTAAGATGGTTAATCATTTTGGAACCGATGTTTCTGATTTAATTGCTTATGTCGGTCCTTCAATTGACCAAGAGCATTATGAGGTAGGTTCAGAAGTTTATGAGGTTTTTGAAGCAATTGGTCATCGCGATCGTTATTTTAAAGCAAAAGGTGACAAATACATTTTAGATATGATCCAGGCCAATATTGAAGTTTTAAAATTAGCGGGTGTAAAAATAGATAATATTGATTTTTCTACCGAGTCAACGTTTGAGAGCCAAAGGCTTCATTCAGCTAGAAAAGAAGGTAAAGATTACCAATTAAATGCCTTATTAGTCATGCTGCCTTCATAAAAATAAAACGATTATACTGTGGCAAAATTTTTTTGAAAAATTAGATGAATTGGTATATCATTAAAATTAAAAAACGATGAGAGGCGATTGGATGAAAACTCATAAATTAGCGATTATAGGTGTAGGACATGTGGGGACGCAAGTATTAGCAAGTGCACTTCATTCCCATTTATTTTCAGAAATTATTTTAATTGATCACCGTACGGAATTGGCTACTGGTGAGGCGTTGGATCAAGCCCATGCGACAGGATTATTAAGTCGCCGTAATACTAAAATCTATGTGGGACAATATACTGATTTAGTAGATGTCGATATTTGTATTATTGCAGCGTCATACGTTTATCCCAATGGTGAACTCCCAGAAGATCGACAAGCGTTGTTAACCCAAAACGCCTATATAATTCGAGAAATTATGACGAATATTACTCAAGTTACAAATGAGCCAATTTTATTATTTATTACAAATCCTGCTGATACCGTCGTTTATATGGCGGCAACCGAGTTTGATTATCCTAAAAATAAAGTGATTGGGACCGGTTGTAGTTTAGATTCTGCTAGATTACGTTATGTTTTAGCTCAGTTGTATGATGTGGCACCACATTCAGTTCAAGCTTATATGTTAGGTGAACATGGTTATACTGCCTTTCCTGCTTTGAGTCATGCAAGTATTGCGGGGATTGATTATCAACAACTAAAACAGTACTTTCCTAACATCACAGAATTGAATCCAGATGAGATTAAGGAAAAAGTAGTACTAGCAGCTTACGATGTATTTAGAGCAAAAAACGGTGTCACCGATGCGGCTATCGCACAAGTCGCCATCGATATTACACAATCTATTCTGTTAGATGAGCACATGATTTATCCTGTGAGTACAGTAGTTGAAGCCAATGAGTATCACTCAGAAGCGATTGCTTACAGTTTACCGACCATTATAGGAAAAGAAGGAATTGTGAAAGTCTTACCTATAACTCTGAATGAATGGGAGCAAGCAAAATTAAAAGAGTCTCTCGTATCAATCCAAACGAATATTGATTTAGCTAAAAGGATATAGAAATGGAGTGGGCAAGAAGTAGAAAATCGAATGATTTTCGCTTCGTCGGCCCACCCCCGCACAGTTGAGTAGGCCTTAAACAAGTCTTTAAGACGCAGGTTGAGACCACTCAACCACTGCGCTTAAGACGCAGTTTGATGCCACTCAACCACTGCGCTTTTATTTAGCGAGCAATAACTTGATTAAATTTATCAAATTCATTGTAAATGCTAATCTAAAAGTGGTCCAATAA
>NZ_KV805787.1:0-1289 GCF_001811625.1 Globicatella sp. HMSC072A10
AAAAAGTGGGGAATCTTAAGTGAGACAAATCGTGATTTTTAAGTTGACTTTTATAAGTGTCACTTTCTTTTTACACAATATTATGGACTTTTTCAAAACACGGCTCTAGAAGTCTTAAAAAATAATTTATTTAGATAATCGAATTATGATTTTTAGCATAATAATATGAAACAGAAGCAATAAAATGCCAAAGCAGTACACTATCATGGAGGACCAATGAAAAAAGACCTATTTAATGAATTTAAAATAATTTGTGTACATTTAAACAATGTTGGAATTGTGCCAACTTTAATGGGCTCCTTAGGTTTAGAGTTTATTTCAAAAACTTCTTGGGATCCATCAGATATAGACATTCATGTTCCAGGTGATCCAAGAGGATGGGAGGCTCCTGACCAGCTTAGAATTTATAATTGGGGTACAATATCCAAAGTCATGGAAGATCTAGGCTATGAATTAATAGACCTTCATGAACATGAATTTCAAAAAAACGGCCTTAGTGTAGAGTATGGCACCATTGATTCCCTATACGACTTTGCGGGAATAAGAGTATCAGACCTAGACCTCATTCAAGTAGATGGTATAACGTTTCGTCTTCCCAACCTAAGGCAGTTTTTAAAAATCTATCAAGCTTCTTCAAAGGATTCTTATAGAAATGACAATAATAACAATAAAGATTTTAAGAAAATTGATTTTTTGAAAAAGCATATATAGCTAAGAGTTAATGTTAGACAAGTATTTTTCCTAACCTTAAGTGGAGCTTTTACTTTTAAGTTAATATATACTTGGAAATGCAAGTTATAGCGCTTTGATTATTCGATATTACTTATTTATAGCAAATATAGTTTGGTTAAATTTTTGTCTAGCGAAGTTAAGTACAGCTAACTTTTAAATATTAATCATCTAGCTTTATTTAATTTTCTATAGTTAGTGTTTGAGTTTTACGGTCTGTTAGCCTAACCAAACCCTAATACGTGAGATATGTCTTCGATTATATTACAATAGAAATAGATAGTTTGAAACAGATTATTATTTCTAAAAGGAGAGGTATTATGGGATTATTAGTAGACGGTGTTTGGAAAGACCAATGGTATGATACCAAATCAACAGGTGGTCGTTTTGTACGTAAAGATTCACAATTCAGAAATTGGATTACAATAGATGGTGCACCAGGTCCGACTGGTGAAGGGGGCTTTAAAGCGGAAGCTGGGCGCTACCATCTATACGTCTCACTCGCTTGTCCATGGGCTAGTCGCACTTTAATGATGCGTAAATTAAAAGGTTTAGAAGAT
>NZ_KV805787.1:1389-3376 GCF_001811625.1 Globicatella sp. HMSC072A10
AAAACGGTTGGACATTTGCACCAGACCAAGGTATACTTGCTGATCCAATCTTGAACGCTGATTTTTTACACCAAGTCTATACACATGCAGACTCTGAGTACACTGATCGAGTAACTGTTCCTGTTTTATATGACAAGAAAAAAGATACCATCGTCAACAACGAATCATCTGAAATTATGTTGATGTTAAACTCAGCCTTTGATGAAATTGGTGCTAAAGAAGGCGACTACTATCCAGAAGAATTGCGTGACCAAATTAAAGAAATGGATGACTTTGTATATCCTAACATCAACAACGGTGTTTATAAAGCTGGTTTTGCGACAGATCAAACAGTTTATGAAGAAGAAGCGGGTCATGTATTCGATGCCCTAGAGAAATTAGACAGCATTTTAGCTGATAACAAGTTCTTACTAGGCGACAAATTTACTACTTCTGATATCCGCTTATTCCCGACTTTAATACGTTTCGAGCATGTTTACTATGGTCACTTCAAGTGCAATATTAAACATTTAACTGATTTTAAAAATGTATGGTGTTATACACGTGAAATCTACAATATGCCAGGTATTGCTGACACAGTTGATTTCTACCACATCCAACACCATTACTACGGAAGCCACCCTACAATTAACCCGAACGGTATTATTCCAGCAGGTCCTACAATTAGCTTAGACATTTAGATAAAGAAAATCACCTGGAGAACGTTATAGTGACTCTTCCCTTTTACACAATTATATGGACTTTATCCTCTCATGCTCTGCAATTGAAATTAGAAAATAATTACGCTTCTCGTCAATTACGCATGGGTGATCGTGTCGATAATTTGGAGAAAAAATTGGATCAGGATACATTCAATGAAAATGAACGAAAAATTTTGGCTTATTTGTATAGTCATGGACAGATTACAGGGAAATTAGCCTCAGAAATCATTGAAATGAGTAATGCGACTGCTCGTAAATTGCTCAGAGGTTTAGTATATAAAAATGTATTAAGTTGGCACGGGAATTCTAAACGAGATCCCAAACAGTATTATACGATTAAACTATAGTAAGGCATCAAAATTCGGAGTAAGTTCGGAGTAAGTTCGGAGTAGTTCGGAGTAAGTTCGGAGTAGTCCAGAGTTCAGCATTTTTAGTCGAAATTCCATCAATATATAAATGAATGTCAAACTAACTGACATTTTAAATCTTTTTCATGGTAATATGGGAATATTACGTATATAGGGAGAAGGTTGACATGCAAGTGCCAATTCTTTACGAAGATAATCATTTACTAATGGTAGAGAAACCAGTTAATATTCCAGTGTAATCGGATCAAAGTCGTGACAAAGATTTATTAACGATATTAAAAGAAGATATAAAAATTCGCTTTAATAAACCAGGGAATGTCTACTTAGGTCTAGTGCATAGACTGGACCGGCCGGTTAGTGGGGCAATGGTATTCGCCAAAACGTCCAAAGCTGCTTCACGACTATCGGTCCAGGTGAGACGCAATTCGATGACGCGTAAATATTACGCAGTCGTTCATGGGAAGCCTTCCAAAGATCAAGGTCAGTTAACTGATTACTTATTAAAAGATACGTGAAAAAATATTGTGTCGATTTTTCCTTCTGACCATAAAGAAGGAAAAAAAGCAGTTCTTACCTATAAAGTCTTAGAAATTAATGATCAATTGTCTTTAATAGAAGTGCAACTCCAAACTGGATGGCCTCATCAAATTCGTGTCCAACTAGCAGGGATGGGTACGCCAATCTGGGGTGACCAAAAATACGGTCATAAATTCAGCAAAGTAGGACAGCAAATTGCCTTATGGGCACAGGAGCTTTCGTTAGAACACCCAACTAAGAAAACTGAAGTGAGAGTACAAACCTTGCCAAAACAGGAATTTCCTTGGAATTGTTGGGAAAGTATTCATTAGATAAGCCATGGCATGACATATTCTTAAAGCGAGCATTCATGTATATGTTAACTTAAAAGTGAGCCACTAT
>NZ_KV805787.1:3476-4455 GCF_001811625.1 Globicatella sp. HMSC072A10
AATAATAAATAGGGGGAATATCAGGAGTGATTCGAGAAAGAATAAGTCAACTAGACAACTGGGAATTAGAAGAGGACAAACGCACAAGTAAATCAAATAAATTCAAAAACTTTAAAGAAGCCAAAGCTTCTACAATAAAGTTGTCGTCCTCAAAGGGGCAGCCAACCACCATCATGATATTCAATTATTTTATGAACATGTGATAGTGGATTTAGAAACTCATGAAGGAGATGGGTTGATAGCCAAAGGCTTTAACTTAGCTCAACCCAATGATGACATTAAATTCTAAAGGAGTCAAAGCTATGCAAGTAGTGTTTCATATCAATGAAGAAGATCGATGGCATATGGTTCTTTCGAATGTAAATAATTTTTTAGCTGAAGTAGGGGATGCGAAAATATCCATCGTTGCGAATGGTCATGCGGTGAATTATTATCTCAATGATGAATTAAGTGATAAGTTTTTGAATCAGGTAGATGTGGTGGCTTGTCAGAATTCCTTAAATAAACATCAGATCAATAAAGACCAAATAAATTCACTCATAAGGGTGGTAGATTCGGGCGTTGTTGAGATTGCTAAGAAACAAATGGAAGGATATGCTTATATTCGTCCCTAAATAAGTAAAAAAATTCTGGGTCTCCTTTTTGGGATTGACTCAGAATTTTTATTTGATCAAATAGTTAACTAATGGTTTGATAAGCTTGGAATAAAATAAACAAGCTAGTTGCAATTAAAATGAGCGCACTCACACCGACATATAATTTAACTAAGGGACCTGGACTGGCATCTTTAATGACTAGACTTATCAACACCTCCGAGATAGATTCGATGTTGAATAGTAACAATAATCCAATCACTGACATGATGATAAAGAGTGCAAGTCCCCATCTTGTCGCCGTCCAGATAGTTTGATTTCGGTCCTTAATTTCAGACTGGGCTTGTCGAACTAATAACCCAACTTCCCGAATACGTAACACGAAT
>NZ_KV805788.1:0-3697 GCF_001811625.1 Globicatella sp. HMSC072A10
AAATCCACACCAAAAAGTATAGAGCCGTTTTTCTTGTCCACTCCTTATTTCATTAGGCAAGTTATTGCATAAAATGTAGTTAATAAGCCATTAGCTTTATTTAAATTAAACCAGTATTGAATTTTTAGTAATGACATGGCATTATCACTATTTGTCTCTATCCGTGCATCAAATGAAATATAAATTGAAGGTTCTAGTTAAATAAATCCCAATCTATATCTTTCTAAAAATTAATGAATAATTCAACCGGTGGTTCTTAATAGTGTCTCTGACCAGGGGCTCTTTAGAAAATTAGTGGATGTTTCGGCCGGTGTCACTTTTAGAAAGTTAATTGATGTTACGGCGTTTCATTTCATTTAAAATAAATTGTTTAGAATTTTCTAGATGCTCACCAATAATCAATTCGATTTGATCTTTATCACGATTTTTCATTCCACGGTAGATTAACCAGTGTTCTCTTAAAGCTAAGTCACGACGATCAGATGAACGAATCGATAAGTCACGAAAATAAAGTAAATATTCAGATAATTTAGTAACGATTGATTTCAAACGAACCATTTTACTTTTCTCCCAAATAAAATTGTTGAAATCAGAAAAGTTCTGTAAAACTAAATCAATCTCATTGGCATCATTATATTTTTCACCCGTTAATAATAGTTGTCTTAATTCTTCAAAATCATCATCTGTCATTTGTTCATAAGCTTTAACTGTCGCAAGTGTATCTAAAGCTTTGCGAATATCATAAATTTCAAAGGCATCTTTAATGGTAATTCCTTTAACAATCCGTCCTACTCGAGGAATATGTTCGACTAATTTTTCTTTTTCTAATTCCAATAAGGCATAGCGGACGGGAGTGCGACTAATATTTAGTTTTTCAGCTAATTCCTTTTCATTAATCCGTTCACCCGCAGGGATTTCCCCAATAATAATGGTTTTCCGTAATGCTTCATACACGGAATCTTTCAAAGGAATATCTTGAGAAACTAAAATATTGGATTTGATAATATTAATATGTTGTGGCGTTATCAAAACAATCACCTCTCTATTAATGAAACATCATCGTTCAAAAAATATCTATACTGTTTTTTTATTGTTTTTTTAAGACAATCACAATTAAAATCGTTTATAATGAACATAAGATTAATTTAAATTAAGCGTTTTAATTGAAGGTTACGCTTATTATTTTAACATAAATCATTAAAAAATACATATAATTTAAGAAAGAGAGAGCAGATAAATGAGCAATATTTGTGACTGGGTTGCGTCAAATGCTGAAAAAGCTTTATTAGTAGAAGTGATGTTAACGCCCAAACCAGGTTTAGTAGATTGTATGAATAGTGGCGCACATTCTGATATGAATTATTTTACTTTTATTGAAAGTACAAAAGCATTAGCACCATTTTTCAAACAGTATGTACAATTGGGAGTGGAACATGAAGGTGACTTACAACAATTATTTATGAAAGCTCGCCAAATGGGAGTAAAAGCCGAGCAAGCGATGTTAAAAGCAACTAAAGGTGTTAATACTCATAAGGGCGCAAATTACTCTTATGCAACGATTTTAACGGCCGTAGGCTATTATTTAAAGCAACATCCCGACAAAACAACTTTTAATGCAAAGGATACCGAAGCAATACTATTGTTATCAGAACCCATGACCTATCATTTTTGGCAATCTGAACTTGCACAATTGAAAGATAAAACAGAGGCGATTACGAATGGTGAGCGTATCTATTTAGATTATGGTTTAACAGGGATTAAAGGAGAATCGATGAATGGTTATCCTTTATTAAGAGAGACGGTTTTACCTTTTACTCGAGAATTATTGAATGTTACAGCTAATGTGCAATTTGTCTTATCCAAAGCTTTATTATTATTAATATCTAAAGCAGAAGATACTAATATCATTCATCGTGGTAATTATGAGATGTGGTTGAATGTTAAAACGAAGGCCGCTACTTTATTAGCAGAATTAAATGAGGATAATTTTCAATATTTAATTAGCCAATGGGATCAAGATTTGATTGAACAAAATTTGAGTCCAGGTGGTGCCGCTGATTTATTATCTCTAGTCGTATTCTTTTTATATTTGGAAAAAATATTGTAAGATATAAAAAAACATGAGGAGGCACCAATGTGAAGTTAACTAAATCGCTACTAAATAGGCGAGAATTTTTATTAATCATTACTTTATATACATTTTTATTTGCACTTTTTATTCCAGAAGAAACTAGCGTTCTTCAGATGTATTATCAATTGATCATGTCACAAACTAATCTATTAACTGATTTTATTGAAATTGCTGGATTTAGAGCAACTTTCGTTAATGTGGGGCTTCATAGTCTCGTTATTTACCTGCTTTTACTGTGGAAGGGCCAACGTTATTTAACCAGTTTCGAATTAGGTGTCACAGGCTTATTTTTGGGGCATGCTTTCTTTGGAACGCATATTATTAATATACTGCCTATTATTTTAGGGACGATGTTTTACTATTATAGTATGCATCATGAAAAAGAGTATCGCTTAGTTAGTATTTTGGCGACTGCCAATGCACCATTAGTTAGCTCAATCTATTTGGATAGTGTATTCGGTCCTTACCGTTGGTTTTTAGCAATGGCTGTAGGATTTGTTATTGGTAGTATTTCAGTTAAAATTGCCAATCAATTTGTCCAATTCCATAAAGGATATACGCTATATAATTTTGGGTTTACCATGGGGGTCATCGCCATGTTTATTAGTTTTCTATTCCCTTATTTCGATATGAATGTGGAAATTAATTTGTTTCAAGATAATGAGTATGCGATCAATTATTTTGAATTTTACTTTTGGGGTTGGCTAATCCTTTTAACAATTATTGGGTTATATGGTCAAAAAGTTCAATTAAAAGAATTATGGTCTTTTATCAAAATAAAAGGGAATTTTTACCATAATCAATTTCGATATTTTAGTACCTCTACCTTAACACTTAATATGATAATTAACGGTATTGTCTTTTATATGTTATTAAAGTTAATCAATGTTTCTTTAAATGGGCCAATAATTGGTGCAATGCTAACGGTTATTTTATTTGGTGCTGTCGGAAAGACAATTTTTAATTCATTGCCGATTTGTTTAGGTATTATCTTTTCAGTTTATGTTTCTGGTAGTTCATTTAATAGTACCTTTATTGTATTAGCATTACTTTTTAGTACAGGATTAGCACCGATTTCTGCTCGTTTTGGACCATTATGGGGCTTTGTTGCCGGTGTACTCCATTTCCACATGGTCGAAATCAGTGGGCAGCTTCACTTAGGGATGAATATATATAATAATGGATTTGCGAGTGGTTTTGTAGCAGCAATTGTCATTCCTATTATTGAATTAATTGGCGAGTGGAAAGACTCATTGTTAAATCCATCGTAAATACGAGTCGAGCATAGAACTATCAAGGAATACTTCTTTGGTTAAAAGTCAAGAATTAATGTGAAAATATGGCTTGGATGAGACGAAAGTGTCTTTCCAAGCCATGTTTATTGTTAGTGTGTTCAGGATGGCAGTAACTGAGTGGTTCAAGTTCGCTTCTTCTAAGGCGTGCGGGAAACAGTATGGCTATTGGGACTAAGGAGGCTAGGTATCAATTTGGTAAATGCATTCAAGTTATAACTCGGTAATTAAAAGCGCAGTGATTGAGTGGTCTCAATCTGCGTCTTAATGAGGT
>NZ_KV805789.1:0-13953 GCF_001811625.1 Globicatella sp. HMSC072A10
TGGGCAGACGAAGCGAAAATCAACTGATTTTCTACTTCTTGCCCACTCCCTGTTTTTTTGTCATATTGACTGTAAGTTAAAGAATGAATGCGACAGAAGATAAATAAAAACCTCTCAACTCAACAAAGAGTGAGCAGCAGTGAAATCAATCCATTATCACTGCTTGTTCATTCTTTCATAGAGTAAAGTTTCAATAAGTTTGAAAAGATGTCGCTTTATTTAAATGCTTGCAATTGAGCCAAAGCTTATTGGTAGTACATACGAAAACCACTCTATGTTATTGCATTACTGCCGGCTAAAACAATGCTACTAGATTAGAGTGGTAATAGTGAGTAGTTTATGCTACATAATATTAACGGCCACATTAATTGTTTTTTTCCTCTAACGCTTCAAGGGCTAAACTAGCTTCTTCCCATTCCACCATTAAGATTTCCTGGCGGTTTTCTAAGTCCATAAGTTCCTCGTGCATTTTTAATAATTCGTCTTGTTGATTCAATGTAGAAGCATCCGCCATTTGATGATGTAAAGTTTCAATTGCTTGTTCTACCATTTCTAGCTCTGCGGTCACTTTATCAACCTGCTGGGTTAATTTCTTCAATTCACGGCGATATTGCTTACTTTCTTCGAAGGATAACTGAGCTTGACCTTTAGTAGCAGTTGTACTTTCAGTAGGGTTAGCATTGGTTTTATTTTTCAACTCAGCTTCTTGTTTAAGAATTGCTAACTCTTCTTTTTTATGTAAGTAATAATCATAATCTCCTAAGTACAGGTTAGAACCCGTTGGGGTAATCTCTAAAATTTGAGTGGCAATTCGATTGATAAAATAACGGTCATGCGAAACGAATAAGAGTGTACCATCAAATTCAATTAAGGCTTGTTCTAATACTTCTTTACTATCAATATCCAAGTGGTTGGTAGGCTCATCTAAAATTAAGGTATTATCATGATCAGTAGCTAATAAAGCTAAAGTTAGCCGAGCTTTTTCTCCACCGCTTAACATCGACACTTTCTTTTCAACGGCTTCGCCAGTAAAAAGGAAGCTACCTAAAATACTGCGAATAATCCATTCATCAGTTGTATCGTGCGCTTGCCATAAAGTTTCTAAAACCGTTAAGTCAGGATTTAACATATTAACATTTTGAGCGTAGTACCCAATATCTAATCCAGTACCTCTCATAATTTCGCCTTTAATTGGGGGAATTTCCCCAATTATCGTTTTCAATAAAGTAGATTTACCAACACCGTTTGGCCCGACGACTGCGATGGCTTCTTGTTTTCTTAAATCCAATTGAATATTTTCGGCAATGACTTCAGATTGATAGCCGATGCTTAGATTTTCTAATTCAAGCACGCGTTCGCCACTTTCGCTAGCCGTTGAAAACTGAATGCGGGGTGCTCTTTGGTCTTGTTTTGGCTTTTCTAATCGAGTAATTTTTTCTAATTGCTTACGTCTACTTTGAGCCCTCTTCGTTGTCGAAGCGCGAGCAATATTTTTTTGAACAAATTCCTCAAGTTTTGCAATCGTGACTTGTTGCTTTTGATATTCTTTCCATTCAAGTTCTAAACGTGATTCTTTTTCTTTCATATAATAAGAATAATTCCCTTTATAGAGATTAGCAGTATGATTACGCAATTCGATGACTTGATTGGTAATTTTATCTAAAAAATAGCGGTCGTGGGAGACGATTAGTAGAGCGCCTTTATATCCTACGAGGTACTGTTCGAGCCAAGCGAGCATTTCCATGTCTAGATGGTTAGTAGGCTCATCAAGGATTAATAAGTCATAATCCATTAATAAAATTTGTGCGAGTGCTAAACGTGTTTTTTGCCCACCAGATAAAGCTTGAACAGGAGTTTGATAATCTTCTTCGAAAAAGCGAAATCCGTGTAATACTGTTCGAATCTCAGATTCAATGGCATAGGCGTTTTTATTGTTTAATGTTTCAAGTAACTGGTCATACTGATGTAAAGCTTCTTGGTATTCAGTACTTTCAGGATGATCAGCTAATTGAGCTAAGCGATCAGCCGCTTCTTGTGCTTCATCTCTTAACTTTAAGGTTGCTTCAAATGTATGAAGCATTTCCTCCCAAATCGTTCGCTGTGAGTCAATCGCTACATGCTGTTCTAAATACCCAATTTTAAGCCCTTTAGCCTTTGAAATGGTGCCGCTAGAAATAGGTTCTTGGTTCATAATTTGCTTGATAAGCGTTGATTTTCCAGTTCCGTTACGACCAACGAGGGCGATACGGTCACGGGTTTGAATACTAAAATTAACATTTTCATATAAGGTTTCATCGGCAAAACGTCTTGCCAAATCATTTACTTGTAGTAATATCATGTGTGCATACTCCTTTAGTATGGTTCAATAGCTACATTATAGCAAAAGAACTTAACACCGTGAACAAAATAAGACAATAAATAGTGGAGTATGTTATAATAAATTTAAAAATAAAGGAAATGAGGCGATTCCATGTCAGATGCTCTTGAATTAGTCATTATTACTGGTATGAGTGGTGCTGGTAAAACAGTTGCAGTTCAAAGTTTCGAAGATTTGGGATATTATTGCGTGGATAATATGCCACCTAACTTGCTCCCGACATTCTGGGAATTAATCAAGGAATCAGGAAAAATTACGAAGATTGCATTAGTAATTGATTTAAGATCGCGTGATTTTTTTGATGAATTAACCAATGTTATTTCTAAAATGGATAATACACAAATGATTACCACCAAGATTCTATTTTTAGAAGCCGATGATCAAGCGTTAGTATCAAGATATAAAGAAACACGCAGAAATCATCCATTAGCAACCATGGGACGTGTGAGTGAAGGAATTAAACTTGAGCGTGAAATGCTGAAGGATTTAAGAAGTCGTGCACAAACGATTATTAATACGAGTGATATTACGCCGAGACAATTACGTGAGCAATTGATTAGTATTTTTGCAACTGAAAAGCAATCAACATTTCATGTGCAAGTAGTGTCGTTTGGTTTTAAATATGGTGCGCCAATCGATGTAGATGTGATGATGGATGTGCGATTCTTACCTAATCCGCATTATGTGGATGAACTAAGAGATAAGACCGGATTGGACCAAGATGTCTACGATTATGTAATGAAACAACCCGAGACACAAGCTTTCTATGCAAAATTTATTGATTTAATTGAATTATGTCTACCAGGTTATAAAAAAGAAGGTAAGTCTAGTGTCGTGATTGGAATTGGCTGTACTGGAGGACAACACCGTTCGATTGCTTTGGCCGAACGAGTGGGACGACATTTAAAGAATAGCGGTTATGAAACTAAAATCTCTCATCGCGATCGCTTTAAGAAAAAAGAAAGTGTAGTTAGATCATGAGTGAAGAAAATAAACTAAAATATAAAGTAGCCGTTATTGGTGGCGGAACCGGACTTCCGGTCATTTTAAAAGGACTCAAGCATTTAAATGCTTATGTGAGTGCCATCGTAACGGTTGCTGATGATGGGGGAAGTAGTGGCGTTATTCGAGACTATATTAACGTCGTTCCTCCGGGCGACATACGAAATTGTATGGTTGCGTTATCTGAAAGTGACCCATTATTACTGGATGTATTTCAGTATCGCTTTGATAGTGAAGATGCCTTTTTAGCAGGACATGCCATTGGAAATTTAATCATTGCTGCCTTGAAAGAAATGAATGGTTCGTTGGATAAATCTTTGGAAATATTGTCTAACTATATGAAGGTGAAAGGAAAAATATTGCCAGCAGCACAAGAACCATTAGTATTGAATGCGTTATTTGAAGATGGTACGATTGCGGTTGGCGAGTCTCAGATAGCCAAACATCGCAAAAAGATTAAGGAAGTTTCAGTTACGACCCGTCTTGGTGATGAAGCGAAAATTGCCAGTCCGAAAGTAGTTGAAGCGATAATGGAAGCCGATATGATTGTTTTAGGTCCGGGAAGTTTATATACAAGCATTCTGCCTAATTTAATGATTGACGAGATTGGAGAAGCGATTCGCAATACCTCAGCAGAAGTGATTTACATTTGTAATATCATGACCCAATTAGGAGAAACAGAATCTTTTACGGATGCCAACCATGTTGAAGTTTTAAACCAGCATTTAGGCGGTCATTATATCGATACGGTTTTAGTGAATATTGCCGAAGTACCAGAAGACTATATTTTAAACCAACCAAATGAAGAATATTTATTACAAGTTAAACATGATTTTATGGGCTTAAGAAGTCAGGGTGTCCGCGTCATTTCAAATAGTTTTTTAAGTATGAAAAATGGTGGCGCATATCACGATACTGAACTAGTGGTTGAGGAATTAGCTCATTTATTAGATACACATAAATTATATGTAAGAAGTAAATTATCAAAATAGAAGGGTGTGATGGACCGTTGACTTTTGCTTCGGAGGTAAAAAAAGAATGTACCTTAATTGAAGTACATCGGGAGCATGCGAAAGCAGAGTTAACAGCGCTTATCCGTATGAACGGAGCCGTGAGTATCTATCAACAGTCTCTCATTTTAAATGTTCAAAGTGAAAATGCAGCGATTGCTAGACGAATGTATACTTTATTTAAACAACATTT
Source organism: Globicatella sp. HMSC072A10 (assembly GCF_001811625.1). Lineage (NCBI taxonomy): Bacteria > Bacillati > Bacillota > Bacilli > Lactobacillales > Aerococcaceae > Globicatella > Globicatella sp. HMSC072A10. Next base: position 4,583 of record NZ_KV805789.1, read on the forward strand.
TGCTGTTGACAGTGAATTAATTGTTCGTCGAAAGATGAAATTAAAGAAAAATAATGTTTATATCGTGCGTTGCCGACAAAATGTTAAAGAAGTGCTAGAAATTTTAGGTATCTTTGATGGTGCTTTTATTAAAGCAGATGTAGCGCCTGAAATTATGGAGAATGATCAGAAAAAACGTTCTTATTTAAGAGGAGCCTTTATGGCGGGAGGATCGGTTAATAATCCAGAGGCCAATAGTTATCATTTAGAAATTTATTCGAATTATGAATCTCATAATGAAGATATTTGTAAAATGATGAATGATTTTAATCTAAACGCCAAGACCATTACCCGACGCAATGGCTATATTACGTATATTAAAGAAGCGGAGAAAATATCAGACTTTCTAGCGATTATTGGGGCTAATCGAGCAATGTTAAAATTTGAAGATATTCGGATTGTTCGTGATATGCGAAATTCTGTTAATCGTTTAGTAAACTGTGAAAATGCTAACCTAAATAAAGTGGTTGAAGCTTCCAATCGACAAAGAGAAGCCATTGAATTAATTATTGAAAAACGAGGATTAGATTCTTTACCAGAAAAATTAAGAGAGATGGCGCAATTTCGATTAGACAATCCCGATTTAGGGATGAAGGAAATTGGTGAATTAATTCCAGGTGGACCGATTTCTAAATCTGGAGTGAACCATCGATTAAGAAAGCTCGTTCAAATTGCTGAGGAGCTGTCTAATTAACAACCTCTTTTATTTCTTTGAAACAAGTTCTTTTTACCGGTTCAAGGATGAACAATATTAAGTAATAAAAAGTAAAATAAACATCGTGTTTGTAGTGAAGCCGCAAGTTAGACCGAAAGTCTAACCTTTTGGAGCTCATAGAGAACACGATGTTCTTTGTATGGAGGGGGAGACAATCGTCATTAACTAAAATATCGATGGTTTATTCTCATTATATGAGTAATGAGTAACAATCATTTTTATTACGAATGATGGACCGTTATTCTTTTATTATGAAAGTGTTATGGCGTACTTAATTCTTGATTCGTTTCCATCGCTTCATGTTTTAAAGCTTCAGTTATTTCATCAGAAAATTGTAACCCCTCTTCCCGCGTGCCATTTGGCCGGTCTAAAAGGGTGATTTCAGAGACAACGCATTCCACAGTATAGACGGTCTCTCCGTCACTATTTTGGTAATTTCGACTTTGCATGCGACCGCTAATTGCGATACGTTGGCCTTTGATTGAATACTTATCCAAGATGTCAGCTAAATGATCCCAAGCAACAAAAGGGATAAAATCTGCCATTAAAGCACCTTCTTTATTGCGTTGGCGTCGATTAATCGCCAAAGTATTGTTAATTACTCGATGGTCGTCATTGACGGTCTTTAAGTCATGGTCACGAACGATTCTCCCAACTAAAACAACATGATTCATTTATATCTCTCCTGTCTTTCTTTTACTTATAAATACACATTTTTGTATAAAAACACTTTTTTGATAGTAATATTATTCTAATTATTTCAAAAATTGATGTATAATGAAATTGACACGATAAGGAGGAATTATTATGCGTATAATTATGATCGAAGATAATGAATCAGTTACAGAAATGATGTCGATGTTTTTTGAAAAAGAACAATTTACAGCGAATTTTTATCATGATGGCCTTGAAGGCTATAAAGCATATGAAGCCAATCCAAATAATTGGGATTTAGCTATTTTAGATATTAATTTACCATCGATGGATGGCATTCAAATTTGTCGGAAAATGCGAAACATTTCCAAAACATTACCAATTATCATGCTAACTGCTCATGACTCTGAAAGTGACCAAGTCATTGGTTTGGAAATGGGAGCAGACGATTATGTCACGAAACCATTTAGTCCGCTAACTTTAATGGCGAGAATGAAAGCTTTGCATCGTCGCGCACACTTAGAGCCAGAAAAGACTGTTGAAACAGTTGATGAAGGTTCATTTGATGTCGTAACAGACTCAATGAAAATTAGTACTACCAATCGAGAAGCTTATTATAATGACCAATTAATCGAGAATTTAACACCAAAAGAATTCGAACTATTAATTATGTTTGCGAGCCATCCTAAGCGAGTCTTCAGTCGGGAACAATTACTAAAAAGCTTATGGGAGGATCCGTTTTATGGTGATGAACGAACAGTTGACGCACACATTAAAAAATTAAGACAAAAAATAGAAGTAGTCGGACCACAAGTAATTCAAACGGTTTGGGGTGTTGGTTACAAATATGAAGAAGTAGGCGAATAAGATGAAGTTGTTATGGCAACAAATTATTGGGGTCATGGCGGTTTTGATGGTTGCGCTAGGGTTAAGTGCTTATTTAACCAGTCGGTATATGTCTAACCGTATTTTTCAAGATAAGCAAGAAGAACTCATTCAGTATGGGACCAATATTGTGGCCAACCATTTTACAAGAAATGATTTAGAAAGAGCCTCTGAACTTTTACAAGATAAAGAAATTGTCATTCAAGTTTACTTAAGTGACGGAACTATTATTTATCCTTCCTATGATCAGCGAAATAAATTGCAGCTTACCGAACAACAGTTAAGTCGCATAACGAAAGATCAAACCATTGGTATCCAAAGAAGTACTCGTTATGATAACAATGGCGTACTCGTTAATATGGCGACAGTTTATGTGTCGAATCAAGGGGGATATAGTGAATTCCCTGAAGGGATTATCAGTATTGGGGCTCCTTTATCGGAATTGGATCAACAAGTAGAAGCGGTTCAGCAAAATATTATGCTAGGATTTTTGATTTCGGCTGGACTGGGAATTGTGATGTCCATTTTGTATGCCATGTATCAATCAAATAAAATTCAAAAACTGCAGATGGCGACTCGGCAAATATCTTCGGGAAATTATGAAATTGAATTGGATACGCAAGGAAGCGATGAGTTAAGTGATTTAGCTCGCGATTTTCAAGTGATGGCTAATTCATTACAAGCTTCAGAAGAAGAAATTCAAAGACAAGAAACACTACGCCGTCAAATGATGATGGATGCTGCCCACGAAATGAGAACCCCTTTAACGACAATGAGTGGAGTTTTAGAAGGGCTTCAATATGATATGATTCCTGAGGAGCAAAAAGAACGTAGTTTGAATTTGGTGATGAAAGAAACCCAACGTTTAATCCGTTTAGTAAATGAAAACCTCGATTATGAGAAGATTCGAAGTCGACAAATCGTCTTGAAGCCACAATGGCTTGATGTTAAGCAACTCTTTGAACAAATTAAGTCGCAAATGGAGAGCAAAGCCTCCTTGAAGAATAATCATATTGTCATTTCTGTTCCCGAAAATTTAAAAATCTGGGCTGATAACGATCGTATTCTACAAATTATCATCAATATCGTTAATAATGCCATCCAGTTTTCGGAAGATAGCGACATAAATTTACGTGCAACTAAAGTTAATAAAGGTGTTAGCATTGAGATTGAAGACCATGGTATTGGCATTGAACCAGAAAAAATAAAAAGTATTTGGGAGAGATTTTATAAAGCGGATATCTCACGGAAAAATACCGAGTTTGGTGAGTCGGGGATTGGTTTAGCTGTCGTGAAATCATTGGTAGAAGCGCATTCTGGAACAGTTGAAGTCGAAAGTGAATTGGGACAAGGAACTAAATTTATTATTACCATTCCTGACCAAACTTCAACAAGCACACGATAGAATTTAGTTCAGACCTTTACAATTATATTAATGAATTGTATAATAACGCTAGTATTTTGTGAAAATATTAAGTAGTAGGTGAAATGAGTGAAAAATATTTTTAAAGGACTGGTTATTCTTGTCCTGTTAGCGTTGATTGGTGTGTTGCTTTACGCGACCCGTATGAATAAAACAGCAAAACCAACTCAACCAGTGACCGTAAATACAGTTCAACAATTGGATCAAGTTGTTCAGCAGATAGATGGTTATTATGTCAATCCTAATGAGAAATCATTTTTAAGGGAAGAACCTATCGCTGATGATGAGTTAACTCAATTAAAAGAAGCAATCGATACGGTCAATGCTTCAACAGCAGACAAAAATAAAGTCTTAGTAGAAATTGAAATTGTAGAATGGAAAAAAGCGGCCTTAGATGCGGTTAATCATTTATATAGTGGCTCAGCAACCCCTGTTATCAAAGGTGATCAAGTAGCAACTAAAAAAGTTTTAGCCGATAACCTTAAATTAGTAGATGTTGAAAAAGTGGCGACCGATTTTATTGATACCATGCCTAAGCGTTTATTATTAGATGACGAAGAGGTTCCTGAAGATAAATTCAATACGGCCATTACGGAATTAATCAACGAGGCAAAAGGTCAATTTGAAAATTTTGACAAAGCGCTTGAGGCCTTAAATAAAGTAGAAGCAATTGATATTGAAGATGGTCAAATTGGTAATATTGCGAAAGCTTTACGTGATTTTGAAAAATTACGTGACAAAGTGACAGATGACAACTTATTAAAACAATTGAATGAAAAAGCAGATCAATATTTATCTGTCTTCTTAAAAGCATTCACTGAGATTGCAAGTGAGATTCCAGGTTATTATGATATTGCTTTAGTTGCAGCAGAACCGTCTCAATTACTAACCAAGTTGATGAAAGAAAATCGTGAGACGCTAGAAGCGACAGAAACTGAAACAGAAACAACAGAAGAAGTGGTAACGGAAGAAATTGTCACGGAAGAAAGTCAATATGTGCCTGAACCGTCATATACGGAACCACCGGTAACAGTACCGCCAGTAACGGAGCCGCCAACAACAGCACCACCGGTAACAGAGCCACCGGTCACGGAACCGCCGACAACTGCAGAACCGACTCCTGAGCCACCTGTTTCATCAGATCAAACTGAATAATTTTATTTATGAGGCTGGGACCAAACGTCCGAGCCTCATTCCACTATATGAATAAAAAGATGTATGAAGGCAAATAGCTTAGAAGAGGTGTATGATGAAGACTGTTTGTTATATTGCTCATCCGGATGTTAATCAATCAAGTAGCCAACAATATTTACTAGAGTCAGGGTTAAATTATTCTCAAGCTCAATATGTGAATTTATATGAGGTGATGAATAATTTAGTAATAGAACAAGAACAAGATCGCTTGTTAGCCGCTGAACAAATTATTTTTCAATTTCCAATGTATTGGTATCAAGCCCCTGGAATCTTATTTGAATGGATTAATCAAGTATGGTCTACATTAAAACCAAGTCAACTCAAAGGTAAAACGTTAGGGGTTGTGGTAGTGGTAGGCGGTAAGAAAGAGCATTATCAATCTGGTGGAAGAGAGGGGAGAACTGTTTCTGAATTACTCTCAAACTTTGAAGTGCTGGCGCGTCATTTTAAGATGAACTATAAACCCATCTTCGCAATCCATCAATTCCAATATATCAATGAGCAACAAAAAGCTCATTTGATGTGGCGTTATTTGTTTTACTTAGAGACAAACGAAGAGGAACGTTTAACTAATTATCAGAGGTTTATCATTGCTCGAGCAAAAACATTGATTAGCGAAGAAATAGCTACTGATCATAATTTGGCTCCTTTGTGGCAGGCGTTTATCTCACAATTAGAAATGCAAGAGTTCGAAATTGAAGAGTTGATGGGGATCAATTTGGAGGAGGAACTGTAATGTGGGATGAGAATTTATTGGAACCACTAGCTAATGAGCTTAAGGATTATCCTTTGCGTCAATTACTAACCGTTTTAAAAGAACTAGATCAAAAACAACAAGATCGTATAGAACAATTAAAAGGAGAATTGGATGGCAAAGCTTGGAGTCCATCTGAATGGTAAGATAAAAGTTAGATTAAAAGTTGATAATACAACCTATACAAATTATAATAATAACAGATGAATGAGAAGGAGCGAGGATGTTGTCAATTATTGAAGAATTAGAATGGCGTGGAGCCATTAATCAACAGACCGATGCAGAAGGATTAAAGAAATTAATAGAAACTAAATCAATAGGCCTCTATTGTGGTGTAGACCCAACAGGAGATTCGATGCACATTGGACATCTAATTCCATTTATGGTGCTAAAGAGATTTCAATTAGCAGGACATAAACCTGTAGTGTTAATTGGGGGTGCAACCGGATCGATTGGTGATCCGAGTGGACGTACCTCAGAGCGTTCATTACAAACGATGGATACCGTTAATGAGAACGCACGTAAGTTATCAGCGCAATTTGATAAGTTATTCTTAAAAGGGGACGTCGCTAGCAGTGGCTTTAGAATTGTTAACAACTATGATTGGTTAAGTCAAATTTCACTTTTAGACTTTTTACGTGACTATGGGAAGCATTTTAACATTAATACAATGTTAGCTAAAGATATTGTTTCCAGTCGATTAGAGGTAGGGATTTCATTTACGGAATTCTCATACCAAATTTTACAATCGATTGATTTTGCTTATTTACATAAAAATCACGATGTGCAATTACAAATTGGCGGGGCTGATCAATGGGGGAATATTACTTCCGGTTTAGATTATATTCGACGTACTCTAGGACATGAAGCAGAAGTTTATGGCTTGACCATCCCATTGATGCTTAAGTCCGATGGAACAAAATTTGGTAAAACAGCTGGTGGTGCAGTATGGTTAGATCCGGAAAAAACAACGCCTTATGAATTCTACCAATTCTGGTTAAATCAAGCAGATGAAGATGTGGTAAAATTCTTAAAATATTTCACTTTCTTATCGAAAGAAGAAATCGATAAGTTAGAAGAATCGGTTAAAAATGAACCGCATTTGCGATTAGCTCAAAAAACACTAGCAGAAGAAATTACGAAGTTTGTCCATGGTGAACAAGAATTAGCAGAAGCCGTTCAAATCACTGAAGCTCTTTTCTCAGGGGATGTTCAAAATCTTTCTGAAAAGCAAATTGAAGAAGGATTTAAAAACATGCCACAATTTGAAGCTAAGCAAGCGACTCAGAATTTGGCGGTATGGTTAGTTGACACTGGTATTGTCAATTCTCGTCGTCAATCGAGAGAATTTATTACCAATGGTGCGATAAGCTTAAATGGCAATAAAATTACGGATGTCGATTATGAAGTTTCTACCGATGATGCGATTGGTGGCAAATATATTATTGTTCGACGTGGTAAGAAAAATTATTATTTAGTTACTTTAACTGACTAAAATTAAGTAGATTTTTTATTCGACTAACAGACGTTAGCTAACACATTAATTAACTGTTTGGTCTCATCTATTTAATTTATTGCGCGGTGTTTAAGTGGCCTCAAACTGCGTCTTAATGAGTCTAAGCCTATACATGTTCAATTCAGTCAAGTTTTTACTCGTTAATAAAAAGCACAGTGGTTGAGTAGCCTCAACTGTTGTAGGGGGATGGGCAGAAGAAACGAAAACTATCTGGTTTTCTACTTGCCCACTCCCTGTTTTTATAGTTTGTAACATTGAGGTGAAAAGCATTGAGTAAGTTTACAACTATGTTACAAAGTAAATACGATTTGGATAAATTCAACAATATCCGATTTGCATGTGTTAAGATAGTCTCAGCTATTAAAGAGGGGGAGACCCTCATATACTGAATGATATATAAAAATATTTTAACTAGGAGAGATGGACCAATGAAGCTGAGCTTTACTAAAAAAGCATTTAAAACCTTATTTACGTCAACGATCATCTTAGGCTCTGTTGCTTCACCGATCGTAACATTTGCACAAGATTATGATACACTTATTAATGATACTCAAGCTGCAATTGATAATTTATCAGCACAACAAGCAGCCTTATATTCTGAATTAGCTTTAGGATACGAAGCTTTAACAGCATTAAAAGAAGAAGCTGAAACTTTATTAGCTGAAATCGCCAAAGACGATGAAGCAATTAAAGAATTAAACGGACAAATCGAAGAATTAGAAGAATTAATCGCAAAACGTGAAGAACTATTAGATAATCAAGCAAGAGCAGTTCAAGCGAATGGTGGTAGCACTAATTACTTAAGCTTAATTGCTTCTTCAGAATCTATTAGCGAATTTGTTGGACGTTTAGACGTTGTTCGTAAAATGGTTTCTTCAAATAAAGATTTATTAGCAACTCAAAAAGAAGATAAAGAACAAGTTGTTAAAAAACAAGATGAAGTAAAAGCGGCAAAAGAAGAAAAAATTAATAAACAAATCGAATTAGAAGGTTTGAAAGCTTCATTAGAAGAGCAACAAAATGCTAACGAAGAAGTTTACAACGCGCTTACTGGAGACATTACTTTAGCAGCGGGACATCGTGATGCTTTAGTTGCAGAAAAAGCAGCTTTCGAAGAACAACAAGCGATTGCTATTGCGCAAGCAGAAGCAGCAGCTCGTATGGCAGCCGAAGAAGCAGCAGCTCAAGAAGCGGCATTAGTTGCGGCAGCAGCTCAGGTTGAAGAAACAACTGTAACCAACGAAGTAGATTTACCTGAAGTAGCAGCACCAGTTGTCGAAGAAACAGTAGCAGAAGTAACAGAAGCACCAGTTGTCGAAGAAACAGTAGCAGAAGTAACGGAAGCACCAGTTGTCGAAGAGACAGTAGCGGAAGTAACGGAAGCACCAGTTGTCGAAGAGACAGTAGCGGAAGTGACTGAAGCACCAGTTGTTGAAGAAACAGTAGCGGAAGTAACGGAAGCACCCGTTGTTGAAGAGACAGTAGCAGAAGTAACAGAAGCACCCGTTGTTGAAGACTTTGGAAATGAAGATAATTATGAAGCCGAAGAAGCAGCACGAATTGCGGCTGAAGAAGAAGCAGCGCGTATTGCAGCTGAAGAAGAAGCGGCGCGTATTGCAGCTGAGGAAGAAGCAGCACGAATTGCAGCTGAAGAAGAGGCGGCAGCATCAGCACCGGCGGCAACCGGAAATGTTTCTGCATTACTAAGTAATGCTTCACAATATTTAGGAACTCCATATGTATGGGGTGGAAAATCACCTAGCGGATTTGACTGCTCAGGTTTCGTACAATATGTATTTATGCAAACTTATGGTATTGATGTAGGTGGTTATACTGGAGCACAAGAATATGCTGGTACTCAAATTAGTGTAGCTGAAGCTCAACCAGGAGATTTATATTTCTGGGGATCACCAGGAGGAACATACCATGTTGCAATCGCAACAGGTGGTGGTGGTTACATCCACGCTTCTCAACCTGGCACACCATTAGAGTATAACTCAGTTAGTTCATACTTCATGCCAAGCTTTGCAGTACGTGTGAATGTACAATAAAATAATAAATAAACTTACCAAGTAGCTCTAAGCTACTTGGTATTTTTTGTCATGTTTCAAAAGAATGATATAGGACCTTTATTGATTGAGATCTCCGAGAGGATTATTGGTAAACGCCGAATAACCAGGTACGTATCACA
>NZ_KV805790.1:0-525 GCF_001811625.1 Globicatella sp. HMSC072A10
TTCGAAGAGTATAAGAAATATTCATTATTTAATCAAGCGATTCATGAAAGAGGCATTGTCGATTATTTATTATCAAAAGATTCAACCTTAAATCTCTGTTACCGTTTGATTCATGAAGTAATGGATGCTATTAAGGAACATGCCTATGATCAATTCATCCATGTATTAGAGGAAAGCAAGAAATATCGCCTCCCTAGAAAAATAAGAACGGCATTTAACACTTTATATCATTATCGCCATAATATACAGAATAGCTTAACCTATACGCTATCAAACGGTTGTGTGGAAGGAACAAATAATAAAATTAAAGTCATTAAACGAATCAGTTATGGATATCGAAACTTCTACCATTTAAGAAGTAGAATTATATTATCGACTGCTCATAATAAGGTGAAGAATGAAGCTTATCGTCCGCTGTTATTTACTGAAGAAGATGCCATTAAAAAATATGAAGAAGAATACCAAAAACAATTAGAAATACAAAATAAGATAGCTTATTTTGGATCTATAATTTTTAGTGTTGGT
>NZ_KV805791.1:0-29215 GCF_001811625.1 Globicatella sp. HMSC072A10
AAATCGGGATTTTTAAGTTGACTTTTATAAATCATGAGTTCAACACAATCAGACTGCTTAAAGACGATAGCTAGCAGCCGTTAGTCATAGCAACTTGACTGTGTCTTATGTATAAAGAAGCCTCCCTTCGTCCGTATCCGGATTTAGGGGGGCATTACAAATATTCCTCGATTATTTTAAGTCTTTTTGCGTTAGAATTTTTCCAAAATGGCATCTTAAAATAGACTACAAAAAAGTAAGCTGACCTCCCAAAAGTGGCATTTTAAAACAGATCACTTAAATAAATATGAGTGAAGTGACTCTAAAAGACTAGATTTTTTGTCTAACTTTTTGAGGCCACTATAAAATAGTATTAATCTAAAGAGGTCTTACTTAGCCATTGTAAAGCATCATCCAAAGGTGTCTTTGAATCGACATCAGGCACGATAGGAGTATCTTTATAATCGGTACCTTCATTACTTTTTAAATAGCCTGTCGCTAATAGAAGGTCCGTGTCGTTACTAAGGGCATACCCACTTAAAACGGAGGTATATCCGGCTGATGTTTTACCGAATAGTTTACTGTCAATCGTTGTAGTATCTTTAATCGCAATTGCCAGTAATTCTGCCGCACTGGAGGTATATTCATTAATTAAGACCGCAACGGGAACATTTAATTGACTGAGTCGTTTTATGGCATAAGTATTCTCATAGTTATTTTCTACAGATAGGGTCGTATTGTCAATTTTTATGCCACCGATTTTTTTATCTTTATTATTGTAAAAGGATAAGAGATTACCGTCAGGAAAAAGGAAGTTAGTCGTTGCAAATAAGATGGCATGTGAACCACCCGTATTATTTCTTAAATCTAGAACAATACCTTTTATATTTTGACGATTTTCTTCAATAGGTTTCAGAACCGTTTCAGTGTATTTATTAAATTCCGTAGTAATATCAGTGCCATTGTTACTCACAGTGAAGAAATTATATGTTTCCGGTAAACTGATGTGAAGGATGCCATCTTCCAACGTTTCAACAGAAGGATATTTAAATAAATCGGGTTGATCTTTGTCAATATGAGAGGTTTTTTTAACAATAAAGGAATGCTTACCACCGACAATTCTTAACGCTTTAGTTAGTTCCAGCATCATCGAAGCAAAACTATTAAATTCTAAAGGCGATTGTTGATACTCATCATAATAGTCAATCCATGGCTGTTCATTATGGTATAAGCCTTCCTCATTAAATATAGCAAGTGTTTGATTATAAAATTCCGTTGGGGTGATTTCCGAAGAAGTTTCCGCCTCAATGATGATAGGACATAATAATCTGAAAGAGATTAATACGACTATTATGAGATTTATCATTTTCATCGTCTTCTTAAATATTATTTGGTAAATTACCCATTTGAATTTATTATGATTCACTCATGACACCTCCGAAGTTATCAATCTTAGGATTACTCGTAAAAGCGGTACTATTTACTTCTTTATCACCAGAAGTATTAGCTATCGCACTCTTTATCTGCATTAAAATTATGGTAATACATTTCAATTTATAGTACTTCCTATTAAAAAATTTATCATAATTTGCAAAAATGTAAAGTGTTTTTTAATAATATCGATGGTATTAGTAGATAGCCAGTTCAATAAAAAAGATAAAACAAGTTGACGTATACAATCGCAATTTTTATCAAATGATAAAGATGAAGGTCGTTTAAAATTGTCTAGCTACTTGTTTGCAAATGACTTAGAGCGAGTATTATCTGTTTTGCAAATAGAATGATTAATTCTATCGATGAGATGAACAGAAGAGGCCATGACTTTTTCATTAAATCAATTTGATGTCTTTATCCAAAAAAATTTATTTTCCACTGTGATTTTGGTTTTAAGATTCCGTAATTAGGCGTATAATAGAGTAAGAAGATAAGGAGGCATGGGAAGATGACTTATTATGTAAAAGCAAAGGGCATCGTGTTAGAGCAGGAAGTAGTAGAGGATGCGTATTTAGAAATAAATGAAGGCAAGTTTGGTGAAGTCGTTAAAGAGGTACCAGCAGGTGCTGAAGTAGTGGACTATTCGAACTCTATCATTTCGGCGGGCTTAGTGGATACGCATATTCATGGCTACAAATCGCATGATGTAATGGACAATGATTTTGAAGGAATTAAAGTCATGTCAAATGGTTTATTAGAGTGTGGTGTTACCTCTTGGTTACCGACTACTTTAACGTCATCAGTAGAGTTGTTAAATGCGGTTTGTCAAACGATTGGCGAACATTATCAAGAAGTAGAAGGAGCCAAAATTAGAGGGATTTTCTTAGAGGGGCCGTTCTTTACTGAAAAATATAAAGGCGCTCAAAATCCTAAATATATGTCCGATCCTTCGATTCCCGTTTTAGATAAATGGCATCAATTATCCAATCAATTAGTCAATAAAATTGCGATTGCGCCGGAACGTAAAGGGGTAAAAGAGTTTATTGAATTTGCGAAGTCAAAAGATATTCATGTGGCATTAGCCCATAGTGATGCAACTTATGAAGAAGCGATGGACGCTGTCGATAATGGCGCGAATATTTTTATCCATACATATAATGGGATGAGTGGGCTTCATCACCGTAATCCTGGTATGGTAGGTGCGGCTTTAAGTTCTGACGGAACGTTTGCTGAATTAATTTGTGATGGTCATCATGTCCATCCTGGTGCTGCTAAAGTAGTCGTAAAAGCGAAAGGGCCTGAAGAAACAGTCTTAATTACTGACTGTATGCGCGCCGGCGGTATGGGGGACGGTGAATCAAAATTAGGTGAGTTTGACGTCATTGTTAAAGAGGGGGCAGCCCGTCTTAAAGAAGGTGGTAATTTAGCTGGCTCTATCTTAGAGTTAAAACAAGGTGTTAAAAATGTTTATGATTGGGGCTTAGTGGATGTCGCTGATGCATTAAGAATGGCTTCATTATCACCGGCAAAATCAGTGGGCATCGATGATGTTTGTGGACGTATCGCACCTGGATTGGATGCGGACTTCATTGTGGTGTCGCCTGAATTAACATTAGAAGCAACTTATTTAGATGGTGAAAAACGTTATCAGGCTTAAGAAACGTTGTCTTTTTATTAAAAATTAGTTTTTAATAGGATGAAAGCTTGAATTCAAAGTCTTTTAGTGGCATAATAGGAAACAGAAATCGACAAGTAACAAAGACATGGATGGTTAGTGTGTGTTTTAGCGAGAGGCGGGTTGGTGCAACGCCTTAGATCCACTAATGATTTACCCCTTTGTAAGATGCTACTGCGAATAGAGTAACGGTAGACGTTTAAGCGCGTTAAGCTGATAGAGCATCAGTTGACTGATGAAAATTGGGTGGAACCACGTCTTGAAGTCGTCCCATTGTGTATTGTAAAAATATGCAATGGGGCGTTTTTTATTTGTTGAAATAATATTTTGGGGGAAATGAAAATGGCGATGATTACCTTAACTTTTCCAGATGGAAATACAAGAGAATATGAACAAGGTGTAACAACCCGTGAAGTCGCAGAGTCAATTAGTAAATCTTTAGCAAAAGCATCTTTAGCGGGAAAATTAAATGGTGAGTTAATTGATTTTGAAAGACCGATTATGGAAGATGGTTCCATTGAGATTATTACGAATAAGAGTGAAGAAGCATTAGAAATTTTACGTCACTCAACTGCCCATTTAATGGCGCATGCGATGACTCGTTTATTCCCAGGCGTTCATTTTGGGGTAGGGCCAGCGATTGAATCAGGTTTCTATTATGATACTGACAAGGAAGAACAAATTACGGAAGATGATCTACCAGCGATTGAAAAAGAAATGAAAAAAATCATTTCACAAAACTATCCAATTGTTCGTCGTGAGGTATCGCGTGAAGAAGCGCTTGAAATCTTTAAAAATGATCCATATAAAGTGGAGTTAATTAATGATTTACCAGCTGATGAAGTGATTACTATTTATACTCAAGAAGATTTCACCGACTTATGTCGTGGGGTGCATGTGCCTTCAACTGGTAAAATTAAAGTCTTTAAATTATTATCATTAGCGGGTGCTTATTGGCGTGGTAACTCAAACAATAAGATGATGCAACGTGTATACGGGACTGCATTCTTTAATCAAGCTGATTTAGATGAGTTTATGAGATTACGTGCCGAAGCGCGTAAACGTGACCACCGTAAATTAGGTAAAGAGTTAGGCTTATTTATGATTAGTCAAGAAGTTGGTTCTGGTTTACCATTCTGGTTACCAAAGGGCGCAACTATTCGTCGTATTATTGAGCGTTATATTATGGATAAAGAAGTTGCTTTAGGTTATGATCACGTGTATACACCAATTATGGCTAAAGTGGATTTATATAAGACTTCAGGTCACTGGGATCATTACCAAGATGACATGTTCCCACCAATGGATATGGGTGACGGTGAAATGTTAGTGCTTCGTCCGATGAACTGTCCGCACCATATGATGATTTATAAAGATGATATTCATTCATATCGTGAATTGCCGATTCGTATTGCGGAATTAGGTATGATGCACCGTTATGAAAAATCTGGGGCTTTATCTGGTTTACAACGTGTACGTGAGATGACCTTAAATGATGCGCATATTTTTGTGCGACCTGATCAAATTAAAGAAGAATTTACGCGCGTGGTGAATTTAGTTGAGGAAGTTTATAAAGACTTCAATATTACGGATTATCGTTTCCGTTTATCTTATCGTGATCCTGAAAATAAAGAGAAATATTTTGATGATGATGAGATGTGGGAAAAAGCTCAAAGTATGTTGAAAGAAGCGATGGATGAGTTAGGCTATGATTATTTTGAGGCTGTTGGTGAAGCGGCTTTCTATGGTCCTAAATTAGATATTCAATTCAAGACTGCTATCGGTATTGAAGAAACGATGTCAACCATCCAGTTAGACTTCTTATTACCAGAGCGTTTTGATTTAACTTATGTAGGTGAAGATGGTCAAAATACTCATCGTCCAGTGGTCATTCACCGTGGTGTGGTGTCAACGATGGAACGCTTTGTTGCTTATTTAATTGAAGAGTATAAGGGAGCTTTCCCTACTTGGTTAGCGCCAGTTCAAGCGGTGTTATTACCGGTTAACTTAGATGCGCATGGTGATCGTGTGCAAGAGATTTATGAAGCGTTACGTAATCATGGTTTCCGTGTGGAAATGGACTTACGTAATGAAAAATTAGGATACAAGATTCGTGAAGCACAAACTTCTAAGGTGCCTTATCAAATTGTCATTGGTGATCAAGAAGTGAGTGATGGTACAGTTAATGTGCGTCCTTATGGCTCTCAAAAATCTGAAACTTTATCGTTTGAAGACTTTGTGGCTCGTTTGACAAAGGAAGTCGAAAACAAAAGTCGTAAAGCAGAATAAGATTAGATAAAAAGATAAATGCAAGTTGGACTTTGATCCATAATGAAAGAGTAACATAAAAATATAAATTGGTTTATTGTCATGAAAGAGCGATGATAAATGCAATTTTGACTATGATTCATTATTAAAAAGTAACTGCAACATCCTTCTGTCCTTTGGACATCCGGATTAAAATTTCTGAGGCACTCTAAGAGCTAAAGCTCAAGAGTGCTCATGCGAAATTTTTGCTTAACGTTACTAATAATGACTCATAGTCTTTTTTGAATTCACAACTAAAAAATAAAATGGGGAATCTAACTAGTAAAACTTTCTAAGTAAAGTTTTTCATAGTCACTTCCCTACGGGAAGTGTAGACATGGATGGACTAATGAATAAATTTAGTACGGATTGGGTAGAGAGGTAGTAGAAATTTGATTATATAATACCATTTCACAATCATAGTGTTTTCAGTAGTAGAGAGTGTGTTTTCAATATATTTGGACAAACAAGATGAAAGCATTACATTTGGAGTTTATTCACAATCTAGTAGCTAAATTGAGTTTGAAACAAGAATTGTCATTTTCATAATGTCTCATTTTGAGACAAAAAAAGGGCATATTTTGACATAAATTTTCATTTTCATAAAATTTCGGGAATATAGTCGCAAAAATTTAATAAATCTTAATAATTTGTCTCATTTTAAGACAAAGTTTGTGAATGAAAATGGATCTAGCAAAATGCGGTGGAAATTAAGTGAGAATTTAGAAGGGAAAGAGGGAATTCACAAAGTGACTGATTTATTCTAGAACGTTCATATATCTGAGACGGAACTTATATTCACTATATTCATTATTTTCTCGTGCAGGTTGTAAGCCTTTTTGATACAATAAATAATTAGAGAGTTAATTGTTTAGGAGGTGAACTATGAATAATATTTATAAACATACGAAGTTAACTGAAAATGAGCAAGGAATTTTAAATTTTATTGAAAAAAATCAAGATAAAATTGGTTCAATGACGATTCAACATATGGCCAAAGAAACATTCACTTCTGCCTCGACTATTTTTAGATTAGCAAAAAAATTAGGTTTTGATGGTTATACGGATATGATTTACGAGTTTACTCATCGTCAAGGAAAACAGGAGTTAAATAAAAATGAAGTAAATGATCTTTCAGCAATATTTTTGAATATTTTTGAAACCAATAAAAAAATCGCTGAAGAAGTTAAGCCGTTATTGAATGATCATAGAAAGACTATCTTTATTATTGGTACAGGTTATTCGGGAATTATTGCAGAATACTTATACAAAAAATTACTGGGTAAGGGAAGTAATGTCATCTTTACTAATGGTGCTGATAGTAATGCTTTATTTTTGAATAATATTAATCGCATTAATACTTTAATATGTGTTTCAAAAAGTGGGTTTACACCTATGATTAATGATAAAGCAAGAATTGCAAAGAAACAGAATATACCAGTTATTTCATTTTCACAAGATAATGATAATGATTTAGCAAGGATTTCAAACTATAATTTTATCATCGAAAATCATAATAAATTTGATTGGAATAATCAAAGAACGGGCTTGTTTTTTCCTGTATTGTTAATGTTTTTTGAGTATTTAATTGAAGATATATATGAATGAAATATTTTTCTAATTAAGGAAATATGTTTCATTCTTTTTTATTTTGTAGATAATGAAAGCGGTATAATGATATGATGAAATCAATAGAAATTGAACTTATGGAGGTTTAGTTATGAAGGGGAAAGTTATGGAGGCCATGCAAAAATTTTCGCGGGCAATGTTTATTCCAGTGTTAATTTTGCCGATTGCAGGGTTATTAATTGCAATTGGTAATTTATTAACGAATGCAAGGTTATTAGAGGTTGTACCATTTATGGATAATCCAGTAACCAAAAATTTTGGCTCAATTTTAACCGGGTCATTGGTTACGATACTTGTTAACTTAGGAATTATTTTTTGTGTAGGGATTGCAGTTGGTCTAGCAAAAGAGAAAAAAGGGGAAGCTGGTTTTACAGCATTACTATCTTTTTTAGTTTTTATTAATGCAATGAATCGGACGCTTACTTTAAATGGGCATTTGATTGAAGCGGACTCATTATCTGGTACTGGACAAACAATGGTATTAGGTGTTCAAGTATTAGATATGGGTGTTTTCGCCGGTATTATGTTAGGTCTGATAGTGGCATATGTTTTTAACAAATTTAGTAATATAGAATTTAATAATGCCTTTAATATTTATGGTGGAACACGTTTTGCTTTTATTGTCCTCATCCCAGTTGTAGTTTTATTTGGAGTGTTGATGACTTATGTGTGGCCAAGTTTCCAATATGGAATCAATCAATTAGGCGGTTTTATTCAAAAATCAGGTAATTTTGGCTTGTTCTTATATGGTGCTTTAGAGCGATTATTAATTCCTACTGGATTACACCATTTAGTTTATACACCATTTTTATATTCATCCTTAGGTGGAACAGAAACGATTGCGGGGCAAGTTTTTGAAGGTTCTCGTAATATTTATTTTGCTGAAATGGTAGAACCGTCGATTCAACGTTTATCAGAAAGTGTTATTTGGGACGCTCGTGGTATTTCTAAAATGTTTGGTTTGATTGGTGCTTGTCTTGCGATGTATATGACCGCATCACCTGAGAAAAAGATGCGTGCTCGTGCTATTTTAATTCCAGCTGCATTTACATCATTTATTGCAGGGGTTACAGAACCAATTGAGTTCTCATTTATGTTTGTTGCACCTATTTTATTTGTGATTCATGCTGGATTAAGTGGATTATCAATGGTTGTATTAAACTTATTTAATGTTAGAGCAATCGGGCCAAATGGATTTATTGACTTCCTGTTAATGAATGTTCCTTTAGGAATACAAAAAACTTCTTGGCCTATGTATATCTTAGTTGGTATTTTCTTCTTTGCTTTATATTTTGTCATCTTTAAATTTATGATTGAAAAATTCAATTTAAAAACAATTGGTAGGGAATCAGCTACTGAAGAAACAAGACTATATTCTAAGAAAGACTATGAAGCAAGAAAAAATCAAGGTGGAACTTCAGATTCCAATGATCAAGTATTAGTACATGATATGGGAAGAATTATTGTTGAAGCATTAGGTGGTAAAGAGAATATTGTGTCTGTTGATAATTGTTATACAAGATTACGTACAGTGGTTAAAGATTCTTCATTAGTAGATGAAAGTACTTTAACGAATGCTACTAATGCTAATGGTGTTGTGATTAAAGATGAAAATGTTCATGTTGTTTATGGACTAAATGTAACGAAGATGCGTAATGCTGTCGATGAATTTTTAGCGAATTATTAGGGAGGATACTATGAAGAAATTTTCAGTTGTAATTGCTGGTGGAGGAAGTACATTTACACCAGGTATCGTAAAAATGTTATTAGCGAGTGCAGAACGTTTTCCATTAAAGAAACTATACCTATATGATAATGATGAAGAACGTCAAGCAGTATTAGGGGAAGCTATCGAAATTATGTTAAAAGAAGATGCTCCTGAAGTTGAATTTGTCTATACTGCTGATCCAGAGGTTGCTTTTACAGATATGGATTTCTGTATGGCTCATATTCGTGTAGGGAAATACGCGATGCGTGAGTTAGACGAAAAGATTCCATTAAAACATAATGTAGTGGGTCAAGAAACATGTGGTGCAGGTGGCATGGCATACGGTATGAGAAGTATTACAGGAATGCTTGAAATTATAGATTATATGGAAAAATATTCACCAGACTGTTGGATGTTAAATTATTCCAATCCGGCTTCAATTGTCGCTGAAGCGTGCCGTGTACTACGTCCAGAATCTAGAGTGTTAAACATTTGTGATATGCCTGTGGGGACTCTAAGAAGAATGTCTCAGATTATTGGTACTACACCTGATCAATTAGAAGTGGACTATTTTGGATTAAATCACTTTGGATGGTGGACAAGTGTTCGTGGAAAAGATGGAACTGATTATACTCAATTAGTAAAGGACTATGTTAAAGAAAATGGTTATTTAAACCAAGTTGAAATTGACACTCAGCATACGGACCCAAGTTGGCAAGAAACACATAAAAAAGCGCGTGATATTTACGCTGTTGATCCACGATTCTTACCAAATACTTACTTGAAATATTATTTATTCCCTGATTATGTAGTTGAAAATTCTAATAAAGAGTATACACGTGCTAATGAAGTGATGGACGGTCGTGAGAAAGATGTTTTTGAAACGGCAAGACATATTATTGAAACAGGAACAGCAAAAGACAATGGATTCCATATTGATAGCCATGCTTATTTTATTGTTGATTTAGCACGCGCAATTGCCTTTAATACACATGAACGCATGCTGATGATAGTTGAAAATAATGGTGCGATTGCTAACTTCCCTGATGATGCGATGGTAGAAGTACCATGTATTGTTGGGAGTAAAGGACCTGAGCCAATCTGTCAAGGTCAAATACCGATGTTCCAACAAGCATTAATGCACCAACAATTAATGTGTGAAAAATTATTAGTTCAAGGGTATATTGAACAAGATTATCAAAAAGTTTGGCAAGCATTTACTTTATCTAGAACAATTCCTTCAGCAACTGTCGCTAAAGAAGTGCTAGATGATTTAATTATTGCAAATAAAGACTTTTGGCCAGAATTACATTAGGAGAATTTATTAATGGAGATAATAGTGATTGGTCTCGGAAAAATGGGGTTATCTCTTGTTAAACAATTAAACGATCATAATATCAGTGTAAAAGGTTATGATATAAATGGTGAAATTGGTAACTTATACCAACATCCTAAATTTAATTTTATAACTGAATTTGATCAATTGTTTGATGCGAGTAAAAAAGAAATAATATTTTTAGTTTTACCTGCAGGTAAAATCACCGACTCTACATTTGATAAAATATTGCCTTTAATTAAAGAGAAGAGTTCAATTATTGATTTTTCAAACTCACAATTTAAAGATTCATTGAGACGATTTGAAGACGCCAAAAAACATGACATTCATTATTATGATTGTGGTATTTCAGGTGGAGTTGAAGGTGCAAGATATGGTGCTTGTATGATGATGGGTGGCGAAGGAACACTCGATTCAGTCTTAGAGGAAACATTGTCTAATTTATGTGTCCCTAATGGCTTTATATATCATTCACAGCCAGGTAGTGGACATTATTTAAAAATGGTGCATAATGGCATCGAATATGGAATGATGCAAGCTATCGCAGAAGGGTTTGATTTACTTTATACACAAAAAAACTATCAATTTGATTTAGAAAATGTTGCGAATCTATGGAATCATGGTTCAATCATCGAATCGTTCTTAATAGAAAAATTGTATGAAGAATTAAAATCTGAACCGACATTACAAAAATTCAAGGGTGAGGTTTCTTCCTCAGGAGAAGCACTGTGGACCATTGAAGAGGCTTTGGCAAATGAAGTACCAGTTCCAGTAATCGCATTATCTTTAATGAAGCGGAATAGTACCTTAGATGACAATCAATATTCAGGCAAAGTATTATCAGCCATGCGCTATCAGTTTGGTGGACATCAAGAGTTATAAAATACGTTCCCTTCCATTTTTGGGAGGGAATTTTTAATATAGAGCGAAAGTATTGTAAAGTATCCATGAACACCTTTGACAACCCTTTCAATCTATAAGATAATTGAGTTAATTATTATCAGTTATCATTTTATTTTATGAGGAGGGTATTATGAGTTATCGTCATACAATTAGTATTGATGTGGGGACGACGAACTTGAAGTTGGCTCGTTTTGATCATCAGTTGCAATTTGAGGAAGAATGGGCCTATCGCTATCAAGAGATTCGTTCCGATGGTTTGCATTATGAATTAAGTTGGCCAGAGATGCGGTTAGCGATTTTAAGGGGATTGCGTGAGTTAAAGCCAGAGTCTAATTATCGCATTGTGTTAACGACTGCAATGCATTCCCTTTTATTACGTGATGATGAATACCAAGATTTGACTGGTATTGTGACCTGGGCGGATAAAAGAGGGCATCAAGAGTTGTCTTTAATCGATGATGCGTTCAAAGAGGACTTATATTTAGCTACTGGTACGCCAATTCATAGTATGAATCCTTTTTACAAATTGTATTATCATTTGCGTCAGCCTGTTTGGCGTTCAGTGGCTAAAATCTATTCGATTAAGGATTTAATTTTTGAGTTTTTGACGGGTGAATGGTGGATTGACGTTTCTAATGCTAGTAGCTCGGGATTATATGATAGTCAGAGCGGACAATGGAGTGAATTAGTGCTAGATAAATTGCAATTAAACTTAGCTCAGTTACCCTTAGTCAAGGAGTGTCATGCTGCGGCACCTTTATTAGCAGAATTTGACTTAGGTCAAGCAGAGGTCGTGATTGGAACGTCTGATGGGGTGTCGTCAAGTTTGGTCTATCGTCATTTTAATGACTATGCGGTTCTATCTTTTGGTACGAGTCATGCAGTGCGTGTAATAGCAGATGAAATGAGAGTGGATCTCGATTCCATGAACTTTAGTTATACAATTGATCAGCAACACTATTTAGTTGGCTATCCTAGTAATAATGCGGGTAATGTTTTAGATTGGATTTGTTCCGTGTATCAAACGAATTTTAAAGAGTTAGAGGCCATTATTAAGAATAAAACACCTACTAATTTAGTCTTTTTACCATTTTTAAATGGGGAAAGAGCGCCTTTATGGGACGAACAGGCGGTCGCAAAATTCATTGGTTTAGAGCGATATCATCATCGTGAGGACTTGTTAATGGCGATGGTTTGTGGGGTGTTCAATAATGTGCGACATAATGTCGAAAATTTAAAAGCTCTTCATGATTTTAAAGGTGTCGCTTTGACCGGTGGTTTGACTTATTCTAGAGTGTTAGTTCAATTATTGGCGGATATTGTGGGATTACCGATTTTAGTACCCAAAGACAATGCAGCCGAGCGCTTGGGAACCATTATGTTGGTAGATGATCTAACAATTCCGATTGCTTATGAAGAGATAGAACCCGATTTAAATCGTCATCAAGTATTCAATCTAAATTTCCAACATTATTTGGCTGAATTACCATAAAATTAGAGCGCCCAGATTCTTTAGAGAACCGGGCGCTTCATTTATAACATAAACGTCGTTAACATGAAAGAAGGGAAATTTAAATTCAACTTTTAGAACGGACTATCGGAATGGATGATTGTTTTAATTTTTAAATGTCGATTAAAAATTATAAATAATCTATCGATTTGGTCTTAACACAAAAAAGCAATAATATTTTGAAGGTGGTTTATCATCGTGGGATGATTAACCTATCATTCTGCTTCGTCAAATTGAATTTCTAAGTGTGGCGAGAAGAGGTCGTAGTCATCTTCAAAGGTTTCCGTTATAAAAATACTTTGTGGTTGAAATTGCGTCTCTATTTGGCTAATGCGCTGTGCTAAATCTTCATAACTAACGTGTTCAATATGATTGCGTTGTTCAGGAAGGGTGATAATTTGTGGGTGCGGTTCTGGAGGCAATTTTTCCAATTTTAGGCAAATGAAAGGCGCTTTTTGTCCGTACTCATAGCGGAGTAATAAGCCAATACGTTTGATTGGCAAGGGCCCTAATTCATTGAGTTGTTCTTCAATCGTCAATAATTTAGTAAAATATTCCTCACTTAATATCTTACCATCAAATGGTTCGACCCAATAACGAGCCTCATTTAATACATAGTGTAAAGTGTGTTGTTGATGGATCTCTTGTGAATGTTGAATTTCTTCTTGGATATAATTGATATAGTCTAATTGTTTTTGTGCTTTCGCAATTTTATTTTCGACTAAGTTCTTGGCATAATCAATTAAGTCTTTTAAGGCGATGGTCTCTCCGTTTTCATCCAGATATCGTTTTAAATCCTTGAGCGGGACGTCATTTTCAGTGCATAATTTTATAATTTGAACTAAGGTAACTTGCGCTAAACTATAATAGTGGTAGTTATTGTCTGGATTGACATATACTGGTTTTAGGATACCAATGGATTGATAATAACGTAAAGCTTTAACATGAGTTTGTGATATTTTACCTAATTGGCTAATCGTTAATAAATATTCTTTCATTGGATACGCCTTTCTTTCAGTTGTTGATAATAACTATAATATACTGTCATTTTTGCCTAAATGTCTAAATAATTGATTAAGATGTTGAATTTTATTTGAGTTTTCACAATCAAACCGATATAATAATATCGTTATGAATCGTATTTTAAAGGAGTTTGCAATGAAGAATTTTTGGATTCTGCTCACTGCCGTGTTATTGTTGGTCGCTTGTAGTCAAGAATCGTATTTACCGTTCATCAATTTCGACTCTGCATTTGATACGAAAACACGATTCGCGAAAAAATATCAAAGCAATGTGCAAGTAATAGAAGGGAATGCTTTTGATTTTCTTGAATTCGAGAGTGCTCAACGGATTGGTCAAGCGATTGATGGCAGTGTTAATTTTATTAGTTTACCTAATATTACAGCAACTGAACTTGAGCAATTAACATTGGATTTTCGTTTGTTAGATTTTGATAGTGCGCTATTAAGCGAAAATTGGTATTTATTTGAATCATTTGATATAGCGGGAGTCTATATGAAAGTCATTGATGAGCAATTATATCATGTCATTTTAATTAAGGATGCAAGTTTACTTGATAATCCAGCTTTTCATGAATTGTTTAAGATTGAGTATGAGTAATCATTAACCAATCCTCATGGAAATTCATAAATATTTCACAATTTATTACTCCCTTTTTTCGGAGTTTTGTGATAAGGTAAATGAGAGATAAATTGGATGGGGGAGAAAAATTTGAAAAAAGTAGTCATTTCAGGGGTTGTTTCACTAATTACTTTAGGTCTAGGTTATCTAGGTGGAGTAGGCTATTATGCCGAAAAATTCACCCCTAACACAAGTTATGGCTCGGTCAACATTGGTAATTTAACATTAGCGGAAGCTGAAAAACAAATCAATGAGGCCATTAATAAGGAAACAATTACCTTAACTGAAAAGGGTAAAGAATTAGGTAAAATTACGCTAGGTGATTTAGGAGTAGAAGTTGCACCTGATGAAATTTTAAAAGCAACCTATGAATCACAAGATCCAAGTCAATGGGTAGTAAATCTATTTGACGGCACTGAAGTTAAAAATGTTTTAGGACATAATGTAACGGTTGATTCGGAACAAGTCAAAGGTGCATTGGATAAATTAAATATTACGAATGATGGTCGGGAAAAAGCTGTCGACGCAGGGATTGATTATTCGGATGATAAAGGCTATTTCGTTGAACCTGGACAAAAGGGGACCGAGATAGATTATGATAAATTATCAGCAGCGATTGTTGATTCTTTAGAGCAAGATACTGGCAAGATTGAATTAGAATCGGTTTATGCAGACCCTAATATCGGTGAAGATAGCGAACAAGTAACTAAAACTATGGACTATATTAATCGGATTCTAGATACGAAGATTACCCTACAGGTGGCTGGTTATGATATTACGATACCTCGTGAAGAGTTACAAAAGTGGATTCATTTCGATGCAAACAATGATTTATATGTTGATGAGGAAATGGTTTATGCTTACGTCAATGCCTTAAATAATAAGTATTCAACAGAAGGTAAGGACCGTCAATTTGAAAGTACTTTGCAAGGAACAGTAACAGTGCCAGCGGGTATTTTAGGGTGGTCAATCGATGTGGATACAGAAGTACAACAAATCATTGCTGATATTCATAATGGGCAAGACGTCACTCGTAAAATGGCCTTTTATGGAGTAGGGAATCGTTTAGGTGAAAAAGATGACATTGGTAATACTTATGTTGAGATCGACTTAACGAACCAAATGATGTATTATTATGTAGATGGCGAAGTTCTGGTTGCCACTAATATTGTATCTGGTAAATATGGTACCGAGACAATTCCTGGCGCTAATGCGGTGATTGAAATGTTATATGACACCAATTTAGTTGGTTATAATCCGACCAAAAAAGTTGACTATAAAGTGCCGGTAGATTATTGGATTCGTTTTGACTATCAAGCGCAAGGAATTCATGATGCTAGTTGGCAATGGTCATTTGGAGGCGATACCTACGTGAATAATGGTTCTCTCGGCTGTATTAATACACCATTGGATCAAGTCGCGATTATCTATGCAAATATTACTTATGGTACACCGGTACTCGTGTTCCATTAAAAATGAATCAATACGACTAAGTGAAGCCTTTTAGGGTGAAGCTTAGTTTTTTTTTGTTGGTGAAATCCTAAATCTAAGTGTATCACATACTCTAATCATCACTGTCAAAACTAAATATTAAGTGAAAAAGTGCTGATGAAAGTTAGATTTGCTTTGTACAGTTTTATCAATCAAATATGCGTATGAATAACTATGACTATATTTATTAAAACTTTACAATATTTTACAATTTATAAATGGAATTCGATTGAAACAGCTTTTAATTAGTGATATCTTTATAATATCAAAGAGATTATGGAGGGAGATTTATGTTAGAAGTTAAACATCTGAGAAAGACATTTGGCGATTTAGTTGCTGTCGATGATGTTTCATTTACGATTGAACCCGGCACGATCATGGGAATCATCGGGCAAAATGGATCAGGTAAAACGACCATCTTTCGGATGATTTTAGATTTTTTAACCCCTGAAGGCAATGGAGAAGTGTTGTGGAATGGCGTCACATTAACCGATAAAGTTTACAATACGGTAGGTTATTTACCAGAAGAACGTGGGTTATATGAAAAGATGACTATTGAACAACAGATTGTCTATTTTGCTGAATTAAGAGGAATGAAAAAAGCAGATATTATTGAAAAAATTGATGAATGGATGGTGCGGTTCAATGTCAAAGGGAAAAGAACTGATAAAATAAAATCACTATCCAAAGGGAATCAACAAAAAGTGCAATTAATTGCGACGCTAATTCACGAACCTAAATTGGTGATTTTAGACGAACCGTTTAGTGGGTTAGACCCTGTCAATGCTGACTTCTTGAAAAAAGGGATTGTTGCCTTAAAAGATAAAGGTAGCTGTGTTATTTTCTCCAGCCATAATATGAATAATGTTGAAGAGATTTGTGATAAATTGGTCATGATTCATAATGGTAAACAAGTCCTATATGGTGGGATTGAAGAAGTACGTCAGTCATTTGGACGCACTAAATTGTTAATTGAGACCCCCGATTGGACGGAGGAACAATTAGCCACTTTAGAAGGTGTGGAAGCTGTTAAACATCATTATTCTCATCAATATTTATTGGATTTAGCAGACGAATCTTATGGAAAAGCTATTTTTAATCAAGTAACAAAAGGCAACTATGTACCAGTATTTTATCAGCAAGCACCAACATTAGAAGAGATTTTCAAAATGAAAGCAGGTGAAAGTCATGAATAAAATGGGCATTGTGATTCGTGAAGTGTATCGTAAAAACGTATTTTCTTGGGCTTTTGTGTCAATGGTATTAGGTCCGATTTTGATGATTGGCGTTATTGGACTAATCGGATTTTTCATCGGTACAAGTAAAGAGGCCGAAAGTGTTGGTAATATTGGGATTGTGGGTGCTACTCAAGAGATTCAAACCGTCTTAAATCAATCGGACTTAGGTAATGAGTACACTTATTATGAAGCACAAAAAGAAGCTGAAAAAGCTTTAGATGAGGGCGCTATTAACGGCTTTATTAACTTTGATTCTGTTAAAGCACCTATTAGTGGTAAATATTACCGCGAAAAAATAGGTAAAGACATCGACGTGAATCAAATTCAATTAGTATTACAAGCCTATCAAACGCAGACCAGCATTGAAAATTTAGGAATTGATCCAGCTAAAATAGCAGAAATTGAAGCTCAACAAGTTAACTTTGAAACAGTGAACTTAAATTTCTCTGAGTCAGGGGAAGTGCAAGCAGATACTGCGGATCAAGATTTAAAAGGTGTGAGAACCGGTCTAGCTTATGCGGTATGTTTTGTGGTATATATGTTCATCATGATCTATATTGGAATTATTTCTCAAGAAATAGCGACTGAAAAAGGCTCACGCATCATGGAAATTGTCTTATCTAGTATTTCAGCAACACAACATTTCTTTGGTAAGATGATAGGGATTGGCTTAGTTATCTTAACTCAATTAGCAATCTATGTCGTGCTATTCTTTGTTGGAAGATTTGTCTTTAACCAAATGAATTTTGACTTATCATTTTTAAGCTTACCGTTCTCACTTTCTGAAATGATTGCGAAAGCGATGAACGACCTATTATTGGGTGGACTTTTTGCTTTAATTGGTATCTTAACTTATTCATCATTAGCTGGTTTCTTAGGTTCTTTAGTATCGAAAGTTGAAGATGTCAACAAAGTTTCAGCACCCTTAATCTTATTAGGAGTGGTTGGCTTTTATATTGGTATGTATGCCTTAGCTTCAACGAATAATGCCATCGTAAAAATTGGATCATTAGTACCATTCTTTACACCGTTTGTTATGCCATTTAGAGTAGCGGCCAAAACGGTTACCAGTACTGAGATTCTCTTATCGATTGTCATTACGATTGTCTTTATGGTGATTTGTTTATGGGTATCGGCAATGTTCTATAAGAGTAATGTCTTGGTAACGAGTGATAAAGGTTTACTCGCGACCTTGAAACGTTCTTACCAATTGTTAAAGTCAGAACGCAAACATCATTAATACACAAAAAATTCATTATCCTTACTGACTGTTAATATTAACGGCAGTAGGGATATTTTTTCATTATTTGGCTAGTGCTACAGGACCTGAACGAAGTAGCTCCCTAAAAAAGCTATTTTGACTAGTACGATCTGTTAACCGAAGTATTAGTCAATCAACTACTGCCAATGATTAGTGAATGAAAAAGGCCTTAGATTTTAAGCTTGTAGGTTTTTGAAGAAAACCGCAAGACCGTCTTATTGTACTTTAATGTTCATCAACTAACGTCTTATACATCTGCAATTTACATGCAACCATTCTTGAAGGTAAGGACATCAGCAGAAATTTTCCTGGGGAAATTTTCAACCTCTTAAAACTCTCTCTTTCTCTTTTTTATGATGGATGATGAAAATTAGTTTATGAGTCATTATTAGAAGCGTTCAGTAAAATAATAAGTTAGTGGATTGTTATTAGTAATGTTAAGCATAAAATACGTTAGTTTATTATCATTAGTAATAACCAGGATGTATTTTCGCATGAGCGCTGTTGAACTTTAGTTCTTACAGCACTTCAGAAAATCAAGTCTATAGGTTCTTCGAAGAAAACCGCAAGACGGTCCCATTACTCTTCAATGATAATAAACTAACAAAACAATATTCCATTGTTCTTTAATAACAATCCGCTAACGAAATATGAAATTCAAACATTACACTTAAATGATAATACACCAACAAAAATAAAATTTTTATATAATATTTCGAATAAAAAATAAATATAAAAAAACTATTGACACAACATTCAAATGGTTATAATATTGTTTTTGTTGCTAGTTAGTAATAATCAATAGCATCAAGGAGGCTATGTGTAATGGATGTTTCAGTCAAAAAGAATTCTCCGATTCATGCAAATATTGTCTTTAGACAAGCAGCACGAACCGTTGAATTAAATACAGGCGATGCGATTCGTGAAGCAGGCCTGACTCAGACGCAGTTTGGAATACTAGATGTTTTATATGTCTTAGGGGATATGACGATTAATCAAATTAAAGAAAAGACCTTAGCTACTTCTGGTAATATGACCGTTGTTCTTAAAAATATGGAGCGTGATGGTTATATTAGGCGCAAAGTCTGTCCGAATGATAAACGCAGCTTTGAATTTTCAATTACGGAATTAGGTCGTCAGAAATTTGAAGAAGTCTTACCTAAACATCGTCAAATCATCGATGAAGTATTTAGTATTTATACTGAAGCTGAAAGACAAGAGTTAATTAGACTCTTGAAGAAATTTAAACATTTCAATTAGAAGAAGGAGATTTTTTTATTATGAAAAAAGTATTATTTGTAGAAGGTTCATTACGTGAAGGTTCATTTAACAAACAATTAGCAGGGATGGCTGAAAAAGCATTAGCTGGTAAAGCAGAAGTATCTTATTTAGATTTCACTAAATTACCTTTAATGAATCAAGATGTTGAAAATCCAGTTTTACCGGAAGTTCAAGCAATTAGAGATGAAGCAGCAGCAGCTGATGCTATTTGGTTCTTCTCACCAGTATACAACTTCTCTATTCCTGGAACAATCAAGAACTTAATCGACTGGTTATCTCGTTCATTAGATCCAGCTAATCCAGCTGGTGAATCAGCTATCCACAATAAATTAACAACCGTTTCGGCAGCAGGTGCAGGTGGCTTTGATAATATGTTTGAAAATTACAAATTCTTATTACCATTTGTTCGTACACAAGTGATTGATGAGTTTACTGCAGTTAAAATCAATGACTCTGCATGGGTTGACGGTCAATTAGTATTAACGGATGAAGTACAAGCACAATTTGATGCTCAAGTAGCAGCCGTTATTGAAGCAATTAACGCTTAATCAATATAAAAATCACTCCCTCAATTAAATCATAACTGGGCTGATAGCTGAATCGGAATGGCTATACCCAATGTTTCAAAAGAATAAATACCGTAATGGTGTGTTATGACACGATGTCTGATAACAAGATGAATAGCGATGCCATTAGGTGAACTGAAATTAAGCGATAGGTATATAAAACTCGTTTAAACTTCGCTTATACTTCCAATTAAAGACTTAATCGTAAGGTGATATCTTATGATTAAGTCTTTTTGTTATCGATAATTCATCACTTTCTTCATAAAACATTCATTCATTGATAGCGAATTTTTCAATTTAATCTGATAAAATAATAGCTATAGATGGAGAGTTTCAGTTAAAATGATTAAAACTTAATCATAAAAGATGTAATTATAAAAAATAATGTGTAAAATAGAGACAGAGTGAAATGAGGAGGCTTATCATGGCTAAACCAACTAGGCGAGAATATCAAAACCAAAAAGGGCGTAAAAGACGGGGCGGTGGCTTGCGCACATTCTTTGGTGTCATACTAATCTTATTTGCGATTGCGTTATTAGCAATGGATCCGATTAAGAATTATATGATTAAACGAGGACAAACTCAAAATGCGATTGGCAATATTACCGCAGAACAAATTCAAAAAAATAAATTAGCGGATGTATCGTTTGATTGGGATAATATTCAAACGTTAAATGCTTATGATGTTATTTTACAAAATGTAAATCCAAATGACTTACCAACAATTGGCGCGATTGCGATACCATCTGTTAAAATGAATTTACCTATTTATAAAGGGACCTCAGAAGCGGGGATGTATTTAGGAGCGGGCACATTATTTGAAGACCAAGAAATGGGAGTTTCAAATTATCCGCTAGCAAGTCATCATTCGATTCATGAAGGCTTACTGTTCCAACCTTTAATGAACGTTGAGTATGGTGCCACGGTTTATTTGACTGACTTAGAAAATATTTATGAATACGAAATTGATAATATTCAACGGGTAGATCCAACCGCTTTGGAAGTATTAAATCCAACGGAAACTCCGATTATCACTTTAATTACATGTGATTATGATTTGGTGGAGCGGGTCATTGTACAAGCGACAATGGTGAAATCTGTCCCCATCAATGAAGCGACCGATGATATGTTAGCGGCCTTTGAATTAGATTTGACGGTACCAGAATAATTATCTTTTTATAATAAAATAGGCGTGTTTGCAAATAATGCGAACGCGCCTATTATTTATTTAATTATGCGTTAAGTTTGAGTGGTTCAATATGAAAGGATAATGTAATAGAAGTCGTCCCTCAATTATTTTACTTATGCTTTAGGTTTGGGTGGTTCAATGCCACGCCACATGTCCGTTTCTAAATCGAAATAAGGTTGGATATCTTGGACTAATTCTAAGACACCTTTAAATGCTCCTTGTGAATCGCGAACAGTCATATAGGTAACGTGGATAAATTGGCCATCACGTTTAAACCACATTTTAACCTCATCTTGTTTACCACTGCGTAAAACTTCAAAGACTTGTTTTACTCGTTCAATTAATTTGGGGGGATGGCAGAGTTCAACATGGCGTCCGATTTGGCTGGGATTGCGTTTAAATAACATCTCTTCAAAAGGGACATGATCATTGTAATATTGAAAAATATCTTCTTTATTAACAAAAGTGAGTTCAATTGGTAAATGATTTAAAATTAAATTAGCTTGTTCTACACTGAGATGCCCATTGCCAAATGGTAGCAGTTGGTCGCGAGAAATCGTGTCCTTTGATGGTTGTTTAGGTTCAAAGGTAATCGTAAAGGTACCGTCTTCTGTTTCAATCGTACGTGTCGTTGGCTCGTTTTGCAACGCGTTGGCTCTTGGACTTTGATTAGGGGTAGCCGATTCGTTTTGCGACGAGGTAACTCTTGCGTTTTGATTAGGAGTAGCCGATTCGTTTTGCGAAGACGTGGCTCCTACACTTTGATTAGGGGCAACATGATTACCATCTTGTTTTAAAGCTTCTATTGACGCATCATTTTGAGTGTTTTTATCAGTGATAATTGCATCCATTGTTGTGGTTTGATTTTGAAAGTCTACTCGCTCTGGTTGCCATTTTGCTTCAGGCTTGATAATAGCATAACCGTAGGCATCACTTTCAGCCATAACTTGTAACCAGTCATCTTGACTAAAGGTTTCAAGTAAAATCATTAATAAAATAGACTCTTCTTTAAAAATCATCTCTAAAAATTCCGTTTCAAAAACATAAAATTGTTCGATAGTTGTCTCAATCGGAACAGTTGGATATTGTTGAAAGGATTGATAAGCGCGATCAAATAATTCACGTATTTCATCGTCTACACCCCACATTACTTTTGGGGGCGCTTCATGACCGTATCGTTCCATGATTGGAAAGATAACAGATTCTTTGCGATCGTAGTGACGTTTAAATTGACCTAATAATTGGAATTGACGGTTGAGCCCTTGTAGCAAGCCGTCTTCAACGGTTGTATTACTGTCTTTAATAGCTGTTAATAAACGTTTAACGCGAATAAGGGCAGCACGTAAGGCAACGTTTTCTAATTTAAAGGTATGAACTGGGTGTCCTGGTTGCTCAGTATCGTTAATAGCTACTTCATGAATCGCTCCTTTAAAAAGATTGGCATGAACATTACATAGTTTCATCACATCTTCAAAGCCAATACCATGGTCACCATTCATGAGTTCATGTTCCATTAATGAAATTTCAATAGCACTTACACCGGTAAAGTGCTCATTAAATAATGCTTGAACCGAATCGGGAGAAGCACCATGATGTAGTTTTAGTAAAATGTCTTTTAATATTTCAATCCGTTCAGTCATTTTTGTCAGCTCCTTTTATTTCATAGCCATTCCATTGAAGTGTTTGGATGATTAATTGAAGTGGGATTCGGGCAATGCGAGCGCCATTTCTTAAAGTGGTTTTACCAGCCAATGCGTTGAACATCAGTGGATTGGCTAATGGTTTAAAACCGAGTTCTATTAAAATATCTTTTACTTCAGGATAGGTGGTACAAATATCCTTTACTGTTTGGTCTAAATCAATGATATTATTCATGAGCATTTCGTCCTACTTTTCTTTTTATATTAAAATAGATTTCCAATAGTGAATCTACCAGATAAACACCTAAAGCGATCGCACCAGCAATTAATAAGGCTTGAATAAAATAATGCGCCATCACTTCATTATCCCCTTGGATGAAGTGGAAAGCTGTTTGATAAATTGCAGCCCCTGGGACTAAAGTGAAAAAGCTTGGTATATAAAAAATCGTCACCGGTGCTTTAAACCAACGGGCAAAGATTTGTCCAATAGCTGACATCGTCATACAAGCCAGTAAAGTAGCGAGCGGTGCAGATAAAGATTCGAGTAATAGTAAGTAAACGGCATATCCGATGGTACCGCAAAATCCAGTTTTAAATAAAAGCGCTTTTGGTGCTTCAACTAAAATTGATGCCGTAATGGTAATCACATAAGCTGCTATAATTTGAAATAAAAATTGCATTTAACCCATCACTCCTTTTGATAAGAATAAGCCAATCGCAACGCCAATGGCTAAACTAACCGCAATTACAAGCGCATCAGCAATCCGAGCTAAACCGGAGTTATAGTCGCCTTTTAAGGCATCACGAATACCGTTCATAAAAGCTGTTCCAGGATATAAAGGCATTAATGCCGAAATAATAATGATGTCACTTGAAACCGGCATTTTACTATACGACACCACTATCGGAATAATAAAAGCGGTGATTGAGGTTGAAAAAATACCATACATAAATTGATTCATACCGGACCAATCGCGACCAATCCGTGAAAAAGCGACAATTAAGCCGGCAATAACGGAAATAAGGGCCTCCATCCAATTGCCACCTAATAGAATAACAAAGGCAATTACCATCAAAATAATAGCTAAATCTTTACTATAAGCAGTGTACTCAGAGTCATCAATAAATTCCAAACGTTCTTTGGCTTGTTCAATGGTGATTTCACCGCTAGCCAGATCTCTAGAAACATTGTTAACATGGTAAATTTTTCTCAAATGATTGCCACGTTCAGTAATA
Source organism: Globicatella sp. HMSC072A10 (assembly GCF_001811625.1). Lineage (NCBI taxonomy): Bacteria > Bacillati > Bacillota > Bacilli > Lactobacillales > Aerococcaceae > Globicatella > Globicatella sp. HMSC072A10. The sequence goes on from NZ_KV805791.1 coordinate 24,025, forward strand.
CGACGGACTTGGGTAATCGGCGTAATACGAGGGTCACTATCATCTAAAGTCATATAAAGACCGGTAGTGGTGGATACTACTTCTGTAATATTGGCACCACTTAACTGCAAAATGCGACGCACTGTATCCTCGACACGATAACTTTCGGCATGGCTTTCTAACATGATTCGACCAGCTAGGGCAGCCACATCAGCATATTTTTTATATTTTGTTTGCATCATGAACCTCCAATGTGACAATAATAAGTACAGTTTCATGTTAACACATTTCATTGTAAAATGTGAGATTTTTTAATCTCACACGCGTCATCTCCTGATGTATTTAAATTTAAATTTTGATATAATAAAATCAATAACCAGGATAGGAGTTATGCTATGAGTAAAAAGAAAAGAAATTTAAAATTAGTAGTTAATAATAAAAATGACAATCATAACGTTCAAAGTCAATTTTTTAAAAAAGAATGGTTATTTCCAAGGGCAAGTAATTATAAAACCCTCCATAGTTATATTTCATACTTAGATCAACATAATAGTCCTAGAAGATTATTACAGATTAATTATTTAGAACAAGCTTTTTCACATTACTTTGATGATTTAAGTAGTCATAATCTTAAATTAGTTAAAAAGAAACGCGACTTTCAAGCGGTGATTCAACTCGTATTTTATGCGGCTTTTGATAATTTTGCAATTGGTCGTTATGAAGTGGCTTTACGTTATTTTCATGTTTTACTGTATAATTTTGATGACTTAGAAGCTGAATTAGATTTTGAATTACCAGAGACATTAACCCCTTATGTAGTCTCAGCAGCTCATCTAGGGTTAGTAGAAGAATTTGACCGCTTTGCGAGTGTGTATCCGATGGTAGATCAGTTGTTAATCTTCCGATTAGCGAAATTATATGCTCATTATATTAATGAAGAATACCTTGAAATGGATGAGGAGCTTAAACAGCTTGATGAATTAAATCCTGATTATATTGATGCCGTTTTATATAATGGTTTAATTGAAAGTCATGTTGAAAGTGAGATGGATATTGATTTTTCGATTCATCCATCATTTGATGATTCATTTTATGATGACGAAGACATCGAAGAATATGGGCCAGCACCATTTCCAACACCGGCTTACGAAGAATTTGTTAATCATCTCATAATTTTGATGCAATTTGGCTTGAAAGGGATGGTTTTAGTTGATTATATTCGAACGCGTATTGATCAAGTCATTGAAGGACGCAGCGAAGAAATGTTCAATCGCGTTACCACCCGTTCACTTGAAAAAGATCGTCAAGAGGGGCTGTTTGTTTTAGATGAAGTTGGCACTCGAGAACGCGACTTGTTAAAAAAAGCAGGATTAGTATCATTTGAAGACTTCTTATCGGTAACGGAAGCAGAGGTCTTAGCCATCAAAGGTGTGGGTCCCAAAACAATTGAGATTTTGAAAGCGAATGATGTTGTCTTTAAAGATGAATTAGATGATGAGTAAGTGCTGGGTTGAGGTAAGGTTCAGAATCTGGTATCTATAGTAAGTCTGAGATGATTCGTGATGACTAAATGGAACGACAGGGATAGTAATTGTCAGTTTGATATGAAATCAGCACTAACATTTATCAAAAACAAATAATTTAGGTTAAGTAAGGTCATACAAGTGGTTCACAACCTTTACTTAGCCTTTTTCTGGTGAAATTAAAGGTTTGACTCAATGTTTCAATGAGCTATAATAATGTTATACTTTGATGACAGGAGGGGTAAAAATGTCGAGTGAATTAAATAAAATTCCCATTGTAGTAATTGGCGGGCCAACAGCAGTTGGTAAAACAGCCCTAAGTATTGAGATAGCGAAGGCTTTTAATGGCGAAATTATTAATGGAGATAGTTTACAAGTTTACCGTCAGTTAAATATTGGGACGGGTAAAGTAACTCCCGATGAAATGGAGGGCATTCCTCATCATTTACTTGATATTTTAAACCCAGATGAATCATTTGATGCGTCTAAATTTAAAGAACTCGCAACGCAAGCTGTTTTGGATATTCATCAACGAGGCAAGTTACCTATCATAGTGGGTGGGACCGGATTATATTTAGAAGGTTTATTATACGGACTAGGTTTTGGTGGCAATAAAAGTGAAGATGACCAAATTCGCAAATCTTTAGAAAATCAAGCAGCCACCATGTCAGAAACGGATTTTTGGGAATTATTAAACCAAAAAGATCCTGCAGCTGCTCAAAAGATACCACCGCAAAATACGCGACGGATTGTTCGTGCACTCGAAGTGATTGCTACGACCGGTAATTTATTTTCTGAGCAAGAGGAGCATCAAGCACAAGCAAAAGTATTTGATTCTTGTTTATTAGTATTGGATATGCCTCGTGAGCAGTTATATGAACGTATTAATCAACGCGTCGATTTAATGATAGCACAAGGATTAGAAAAAGAAGTTAGACAAATATACCAACAGTTTGACGGTGAATTAGTCAATGGCATGAAGGGCATTGGCTATAAAGAGTGGTGGCTGTATTTCAAAGGCGATCTATCACAGGAGACTGTCATTAATCAAATAAAACAAAATTCACGACGTTATGCCAAGCGTCAGTTAACGTGGTTTAGAAATCGATTAAAAGATGCTCATTGGATTGATGCAAGAGAAAGTTGGCCAGAAGCACAACCGCTTATCGAATCGCATTTAAAAAAGGAAAGGGATACTCAATGATTGAGATAGAACAACGACCTGAGAAGGTCTTAATTTTTGGGGTGCAAACCGAAAATTATAGTGATGAAAAATTTCAGGTGTTGATGAAAGAAATGAAGTCATTAACTGAAACTGCCGGAGGCATACCGACCGTTGAAATGACTCAAAAACTACCGAGACTGACTTCGCGTTCAGCCGTTGGTAGTGGTAAATTGAGTGAAATTAAAGATGCTGTCAATAAAGAGGAGATTGATTTAGTCATTTCGATGAATGTTTTAACACCTAGCACCAATCGTTATATAGAAGATCAATTAGGCGTAAGAGTTATCGATCGAATTCAATTAATTTTAGATATCTTTGCGATGCGTGCCAAAAGTCGTGAAGGTAAATTACAAGTTGAATTAGCCCAATATGATTATTTATTGCCCCGACTTCAAGGCCGTCGTGACTATTTATCACGTTTAGGTGGGGGTATCGGTACGCGTGGTCCTGGGGAAACCAAACTTGAAACTGACCGTCGTCATATCCGTACAATGATGTCTCAAATAAAAAAAGAATTGGTAAAATTATCCGATCATCGCGAATTGACACGTTCAAGAAGACGTAGTGGCTCTGAGTTTAATATTGGTTTAGTGGGGTATACCAATGCCGGTAAATCAACTATTTTAAGGGAATTGACTGATAGTGAGACTTATGTTGAAGATCAATTATTTGCTACTCTAGACCCTTTAACGCGTAAATTAACGATTAATGGTCATGATGGCTTTACTTTGACTGATACCGTTGGCTTTATTGAAGAGTTACCCACAACTTTGATTCAAGCTTTTAAATCAACTTTAGAAGAAATGCGTTATGTTGATTTACTCTTACATGTCGTCGATGCATCCAGTGCTGATCGTATGATGCATGAACAAACTGTTTATAACTTAATCAAAGAATTAGAGATGGATCATTTACCAATTTTGACCGTTTATAATAAAAAAGATAAAATTGAAGGCAATTTTGAACCTACTTTATTCCCCTATGTCACAATTTCAGCTTTAGAAAAGGATGGAGTAGAAGCTCTAAAACAAAAAATATGGGAAGAAATTGTGCGAACGAGTGAAAAATTTGAAGTAGAAGTGGATCCTCAAGAAGCGGATTTATTAGCATTATATCGTCAGAAAACCTTAATTGAATCCTTGGAATTTGATGAAGAAAATCAAGTATATATTTTAAAAGGTTTTAGACGTAGTGATAAAGAATTAGATAAGGAGCGCTAAAAAAATATGATAACCATGAAAGATATTATTGAAGAAGGACATCCCACATTAAGATCGGTAGCCGAACCAGTGGAATTTCCATTATCAGATGAACTAAGAAAGACAGCTTTAGAAATGCATGAATTTTTGGTCAATAGCCAAGATGAAGAGATTGCTGAAAAATATGATCTTAGACCTGGAGTAGGTTTAGCTGCTCCACAAATTAATGTAAATAAACAAATTTTTGCTGTTCATATTATGGAATATGATGAAGAGGGCAATGAAGTAGGACCCATTTTGAGCGAAATCATCTTTAATCCTAAAGTGATTAGTCATTCAGTTCAACAAGTTGCCTTGAAAGAAGGGGAAGGTTGTTTATCGGTTAATCGTGAAGTTAAAGGTTATGTACCGCGTCCTAAACGTGTGAAATTTACTTACCAAGACATTGACGGCAATGAACATACCTTAAAATTGCGTGATTACGAAGCAATTGTAACGCAACATGAATTAGATCATTTAAAAGGCATCTTCTTTTACGATCATATCAATGAAGAAAATCCATTTGCTCTAGACGATAACTTAGAATTATTATAATTCAGCATTTGATTAATGGATAAATAAGAGACAAAAACAAGTAACTGTAATGGATTCCAAAAATGGTCAACATTTGATGGTATCTTTTCATAAAGGCTGACAAGTCCTTGTGATATTACAATTGCTTGTTTTTATTTACTTGTTTATTTTTCTAGCTGTAGATCGAGTATTTTATCGTAACGGTTGATGCGATAATTTTTTAAAGTAAAGGCTAGAATTTAATCGTCTAAAGAGTATGACCGTCAATTTTTGGAAGAATAAGGTATTATTACGCATTAGACATTTAGAGGTTTAATTTTCTTTGCCCACGTTATATTCTTATTGTACTTATTTAAAATATGGGGTTGACCCTAATAGAGAAATGACGTATACTATAGTAGTTGATTAATTATGTCATTGTAGCTCAGCTGGATAGAGCATTCGCCTTCTAAGCGAACGGTCGCAGGTTCGAATCCTGCCAGTGACGTTAATATAACAAGGTTTTCTTAAAAACTACGCTTACAAGCGATCGGACCTCTTTCTGAAAAATCCCTTAAAAAGGACAAGCCAGAAAGGGGTATTTTTGGCTCTATGTCAAGTAATGTTGGTAAATAGTAATAGTTGCACTTGGACGCTTGTTCAAGTGCTCTTTTTTTACTGAAAATAAGGGCTCTATGTCAAGTAGTGTTGGT
>NZ_KV805792.1:0-323 GCF_001811625.1 Globicatella sp. HMSC072A10
TTCCATATTTTAATCGATATCCTTGATAGCCAGCCTCTAGCGGCATGGGAGGTTCTGGAAGTCTTTAGGGAGGCATTTCCACCCGATAGCCAATCCAGTCTCGCTAGACGCCAGTACCATGCCGTTGCTCGCTATCAAGCGTTCACTTCATCGCCTTTAGCTATCATTATGAATACTGGCTTCAATCTACTAGATTTCAATAACCAGCGATTGTCCCAAAAGCCTGGCGACTGCGTGTGTTATTGGAATAGTGTAAGATGGCTACTTTACCACTCCAATCATACTGACGAACGTATTTCCGCCCCACACGGCCATCTAATTTC
>NZ_KV805793.1:0-6885 GCF_001811625.1 Globicatella sp. HMSC072A10
TAGATTAAAGAGTTGTTCTTTCATTTTTAATCAAAATTTTCTATAATAGAATTACCAAAGTGTAAAAATTATGGCGAGAGAGTGGTGACAATATGAATATCGGGCTATTTACAGATACTTATTTTCCTCAGGTCAGTGGTGTTTCGACCTCTATCAAATCATTAAGGGACGAATTGGTTAAAAGGGGACATTTCGTTATTATATTTACAACAACGGATCCTCATGCCAATGATGATGAAGATGGGACTATCGTGAGGTTGCCTAGTATTCCATTTGTAAGTTTTGAAGAGCGTCGTATTGCATATAGTGGTTTTGATAAGGCATTGAGGATGGCGCGTCGGTTTAAATTGGATGTGATTCATACCCATACAGAATTTTCTTTAGGTTTAACTGGATTATATGTGGCGGGAAGATTAAAAATTCCAGTCATTCATACGTATCATACTCTGTACGAAAAATATACGCATTATATTTTAGATGGCGAGTTGATTCAAGCCAAGCATGTTGGCACATTAACCCGATTGTTTTGTGAACAAGTGGAAGGGATTATCGCCCCAAGTACGATGACTTTTGAAAAATTGAGAGAGTATGGTATTCAAAATGAGATTCGCGTTATCCCAACTGGAGTTAAAATTCCCGAACCTAATAAAGAAAAAGTAGCGGAGTTAAAATCAAAGTTGGCAATCGCTTCAGATGAAAAAGTGTTTTTATCTTTATCACGTTTATCCAAAGAAAAAAGTATTGATAAAGTAATCGATGAATATGAGTTTATTGCTAAAGAATATCCTAATTCGCGGTTGTTAATTGTAGGCGACGGACCAGCGCGTGAGGAATTAGAAAATCAAGCTGCCGAGAAAACCGCTAGAATTGATTTTATTGGGGAGGTAAGTCATGACGAAGTACCCATTTATTATCAGTTAGGTGACTTGTACTTAAATGCTTCTGAATCTGAAACACAAGGACTGACCTATTTAGAAGCTTTTGCCAATTGTTTACCGATTATCGCCAAACGCAATCCTTATTTAGAATCTTTAATGCCACAAGCGTGTTTTGGTCAATTATTTGATGATGACGTGAGTTTATCGCAAACGGCCATTAACTTTTTAAAACAAATGGAACGTGGTGAAATTCAAACAATTGATACCAAAGCCTTATCGGCTATTTCGGTAGAAACTTTTGGTCAATCGGCAGAAGCGTTTTACGAATATGCGATCCAACATAAATGTCGCTCGCGCTTTAATATTCCGGATATTGTGATTCCACGAATTAAAAACTTAATCCGTGATGTTGTATTAGGCCCAGATAAGGAAAATCGTCAAGAATTTACAAATAACTAGCGAAAAATAATTGAAAATTCGCTTTGCTTTTTCTTGCAATTTGAACATATTTTGTTAACATAGTGTATGTGGAGTTTTGGGCTGATGTTTTTTAGCCAATAAGCTGTTTACATATCTTAAACGAAGAAAGGAATGTTTCCATGAAACCTTCGGTATTAATAGGAATTATTCAACGATTAAATTCGATGATGGCATCAGAAAATAATGAAGAAGTTCGTCGTTTTGAAGTTGAAGGCGTTGAAAAGTGCATTGTAAAATATACAAAAGAGAACGATTCTTTTGAAATGACGGATCGCGAAAATGATACAACTTATCAATTCGATGATATTGATTTAGTAGCAATTGAAATTTTTGAATTATTAGCTTAATTAAAGAGCATTTTTCGGGACTGGAAGATATTCTAGTTCCTTTTTTTATTACCATTTACTACTTTCTTAGGGCGCGGTTGTGCTATAATAAGAAATAACCAAGTCAATTATTAGAAGAACCAAGGAGGAAAGCATTTGGCTGAACAAACATACCAATGTATCGGGTGTGGCGCTACGATTCAAACTGAACAAGAAGAAGCAATCGGTTATTTACCTAATAGTGCCTTACAAAAAGGGATTGAAAAAGGTGAATTCTACTGTCAAAGATGTTTTCGTTTACGCAATTATAATGAATTACAAGATGTCGCCATCGATGATGATGTCTTTTTGGATAAATTAAATCAAATCGCGGACGATGATGCTTTTGTTATTTATGTTGTGGATATTTTCGATATTGAAGGCAGTATCATTCATGGTTTATCTCGTTTTATTGGACGACAGCCATTTGTCGTATTAGCTAACAAAGTCGATTTATTACCAAAAGTAACCAATTTAAGAAAATTGAAGCATTGGGTTAAAGTGGTAATGAACCAAAACAAACTGTATCCCGAAGAGGTACTTTTAGCCAGTGCAACGAAGCAACATACTTTAGCAGAAGTCATTAATGTGATTGAAGCGAATATTGATCATAAAAATGTTTATATCGTAGGGGTAACCAATGTCGGCAAATCTACCTTAATTAATCAATTGATTAATCATTATGGTGGTGCTAAATCAATTGTCACGACTTCTAATCATCCTGGGACGACACTTGATATGATTGAAATACCATTAACAGATGATCATGCGATTATTGACACACCGGGAATTGTACGACGCTCTCAACTTGCCCACTATTTATCACGTACAGAAATCAAGCAAGTGTTACCTACTAAACCATTAAAACCTAAAACTTATCAACTAAATCCAGAGCAAACCATTTTCTTAGGTGGCTTAATGCGCATGGACTTTAATGCGGGACCAAGAGCGGCCTTTACTTTTTATGTATCAAATGATGTCTATATTCACCGTACTAAACTATCAGAAGCAGATACCCTTTATCAGAAGCATCGCGGTGAATTATTAAGCCCACCAGGTCCTAATAGTATCGACAATTATCCACCATTAGTTGCCAAAAAAATTCATTTAGAAAAAAATCAAGACATTGCCTTATCGGGGTTAGGATGGTTAACAGTCAATCAGCCAGTTGATTTAACAATTTGGGCACCGAAAGCTGTTGCTTTAACCGTTCGCGAGTCAATTATTTAAAAGGAGAAAAAGATGACACTGAATAAAGCACAGAAAAAATATTTAAAAAAAGAATCTCATGCAATAAAATCAATTTATCAAGTAGGTAAACTAGGTTTAACCGATAATTTTATTGAACAAATCGATTTAGCGATTGAGCGTCACGAACTAGTGAAATTTAATATTTTACAAAATTCTGATGAAACAATTAAAGAGGCTGCGGCTAAAGTAGCGGATGCAATTAATGCCGAAGTTGTTCAGACTGTTGGTCACACAGCAACACTTTACCGTGAATCAGAAACGGAAAAATATCGTGATTATTCCTTACAAATTTTAGAACTAGATTAATTTGAATTGAGGTGAAGTGGATGACGTTACAAACAGAGACAGAAATGGATTTAGAACGTGCACTAGCAGAAGCGATTGATTTTTTAGCAAACTCACAAGAAGCTTTGCAACCGAATCGCCAAGGACGTTACCGTATAGGGATTATGGGTGGAACTTTTAATCCACCTCACTTGGGACATTTATTAATGGCTGAACAAGTTGGTCATCAATTAGATTTGGATGAAGTGTGGTTTATGCCAACTGCTAAGCCACCACATGCACCAGGGAAAAAAACGATTGCTTCACAACATCGTCTGCAAATGGTACAAAAAGCCATTGCAGGCAATCCGATGTTTAAATTACAACCGTATGAAGTAAATCGTGGTGGGAAAAATTACACGATTGATACGATGCGCCACTTTGTAGAAGAATATCCAGAAGCTGATTTTTACTTTATTATCGGCGGTGACAGCGCGAATGATTTATCAACATGGCGTGAAATTGATGAATTGATTCAACTCGTACAATTCGTGGCAGTCCGACGTCCAGGAGAAAAACCTTATATGGGACCGTATCCGATTTTATGGGTTGATTCGCCATTAGTAGATTTAAGTTCAACCGAAATTCGATTAAGAGTTTTCTTAGAACAATCTATCAAATATCAAGTACCGTCAGCAGTTGAAGAGTACATTAAAAAGCATCGCTTATACCTCGAAGATTAAAGGTGAAAATATGGAATTTTCAAATGAATTAATAAATGTTACCCGTGAGCAATTACTAAGTGATTTAGCAACCAAAATCAAACCCAAACGTTATCAGCATGTATTACGAGTAGAAGCAACAGCAATTGAATTAGCTAAGCAATATGGTGTCAACCCTGAAAAAGCCAGTATAGCCGCTTTAATGCATGATTATGCAAAAGATTATCCAGATGAGGAAATGCTAGCATTAGCACAGAAACGTTGGGATGAACCGACATTAAAAGAAGCAAATGATAATGTTTGGCATGGCTTTGCAGCCGCTACAATCGCCAAAGAATTGTACCACATTGAAGATGAAGATATCTTAACGGCCATTTCGGCGCATACTATCGGCTGGGATGAAATGTCCCCATTAGTAAAAGTAGTATTTATTGCCGATTACATGGAGCCAGGTAGAGATTTTCCTGGTGTTAAAAAAGCTAGAAAATTGGCGTATAAAGATATAGATGCAGCGGTCACTTATAAAATGGTTGAAACAATCAAGCATTTAGCTGATGAAGAAGTTGCAATTTTTTTACCAACCATCGAATTTTATAATCAATGGATTTTAAGGAGAAATGTATGACAAAAACAAATTTAGAAAAACTAGAAGTAATTGTGCGTGCTGCCGATGATCGTATGGCACAAGATATTATGGCATTGGATGTCAGAGAAGTGACCCCCTTAGCTGATTATTTTGTGATTATGCACGCTAGAAATGAACGTCAAATGGATGCGGTAGTCGATTCCGTGTTAGAAGCTGCGGCAAAAAATGAGATTGAAGTAAAACAAGTTGAAGGTAAAGATGGAGGACGTTGGGTGTTAATCGATTTAATCGATATTATTGTCCATGTATTCTATTATTCTGAAAGAAGTCATTATAATTTAGAAAAAATTTGGCAAGACGCACCCCTAGTGGATATCTCGGCTTGGGTGAGTGACAATAATGAGCTTTAGTAAGATTGCCCGGGTTTACGACCGGTTCAATGATATTTCCAGCTACGAAGATTGGCTTGACTTTACTTTAAATTCATTAAGTGAACAACCTCAAAAAGCATTAGACGTTGCCTGTGGGACCGGTTGGTTTCCTGTCATGTTACAAGCTTTTGTTGGCGAAATGACCGCAATTGATATTGATGAAGAGATGTTAAAAATTGCCAAAAAAGAAGACCCTAATTCGCAAATTATATATCGACAAGCGGATATGTTGGCCTTAGAAGATTATGCTAATCAGTATGATTTAGTCACTTGTTTCGCTGACTCGCTTTGTTTTTTGGACAATGAGACCCAAGTAACAACCGCAATTCAACAAATGTTCAACGCGCTTAAATCTGGGGGAACTTTGCTTTTTGATGTTTGGACCCCTTATCAAGTAACCCGCGGTTTTAAAGATTTCAGTTATTTTGATAGCGATGAAAAAGGGGCTATTATGTGGGATAGTGAGGTTGATGAACAGCACTTACAAGTGGAACATTACTTAACGGTGTTTGATCAAACGTCCCCAGATGGACTTTATCAACGTTTTGATACTGTCTTGACCGAAAAGACTTATCCACTCGATTTTTATCAAAGTATTTTAGCAAAATTACCTACTCAATCGATTGAGGTATTAGTTGATTTTGGCGAAGATGAATATCGACCAAAACGCCATTCAACAACGGAACGTTGGTTCTTTAGAGTGGTAAAAAAATGAAAATAGTCGGGCTAATTGCAGAATATAATCCTTTACACAAAGGCCATCAATATCAATTGAAGCAGATTAAAAAAAGCAGTCAATGCGATGTATTAGTGGTCGTGATGAGTGGGAATGTCGTTCAAAGAGGCCAATTTGCTGTTCTAGATAAATGGCAACGCGCGCAAATCGCAATCGACAGTGGGGCTGATTTTGTCTTTGAGTTACCTCTTTTAGCCAGTTTACAATCGGCAGATTATTTTGCTAAAGTAGGCATTGAATTATTAGCATTGTTAAATTGCAGTGAAGTTTATTTTGGCAGTGAACAAGCAGATATTCAGACATTGACGCAATTTGTCGAAGCGGTAGAAACTCACCGAGCGGCTTTAGACATCGAAATAAAAGCGGCCTTGAAAACGGGGCTATCTTATGCAGCCAGCTATCAACAAGCTATCGTATCGGTTCTGGGTGAATTTCATTTCGATAGTAGTTTACCCAATCATCAACTGGGGATTCAATATATTAAAGCCAATCGACAGCTGAAACACCCGATGATATTACAAACGATTAAGCGTATAAAAAATGAGGATGGTTTATACAGTGCTACCAGTGTTCGTGAGAAAATCACTCAAGGACAATTGCAGTCAGCGGAAGTGCCATTATCTACGTGGCAAGCAATCCAAGCTAATGCTCCGGTGTTGATGAATGATTATTGGCCATTATTGAAATATCAATTAACGATTCATAATGCTGAAAGCTTAAAGCATATTTTTGGCATTAAAGAAGGGTTTGAAGTAGCGATTTTAAATCAATTACGCTGGGCTATGAGCTGGGATGACTTCGTTAATCGCTTGACGTCGAAGAGATGGACAGCTGCTTCAGTGAATCGAATCTTAATTGCAGTGTTAGGCAATATTACTGACCAACAATGGCAAGATTATAAAACGAATTATGCCAAACAACCCGTTATCAGGTTATTAGCTTATCGCGAGAGTCAAAATCCCTATTTAAAAGATTTGCGTCATCAAAGCGTGGAGATTATAGCTAATTGGAAAAAAGATTACGCTGATCGTTATCATTTACAATGGCGTATCGATCAAGTATATCAGCTAAATCCGATAAAAAGCCTTCAAGAACAGAATTTAACGCAATATCCGATAAAAAGATAAATTAAAAAATATAACTTAGTGTAAAATAACTGTTGGTCAGCTAAA
>NZ_KV805794.1:0-5863 GCF_001811625.1 Globicatella sp. HMSC072A10
AGGGGCCGGTTTCTATATACTTGGCTATTGGGTGCTTACGTTGCTTTGGCCAGCCCTTTAGTCAATATCTCATCATAAAATAGAGAGAGCTCTCACAGAATTTATTCTATCCAGTTAGTTGGCCGTTCACTACATTTAAAATAATGACGAAACCAATCGCACTTATTCAAACCAGCCATTTACTCGATTGATTATCATAGAAAAACTAAAGCGCAAAATGGACCGTTTAGAATAGATCGTTTAGCCAATTTCTTATATAAAATAAAAAAAGAGTCAACCCTGCTAGATAGACGAGTTAACTCTCTTAATAATAGGAAGTAGGCATTTTCAGCAAAGCATTAATTATACACGATCAGCTGCTCACTTCGTCAATTTGGTGCGCTAACGATAATATTAGTCAGTAAAATGACTGGTGTCGTTGTATTTTAATAAACGAAACTGTCCATCGATATATTGCACAACCGATACCGAGGCATTATTTAAACGTTCTTGTTCGTGGAAATCTGCTACAAGGCCATGTAATAAGTTTTGAATGGTTAATCCATGACTGACGATTAAAACATTTTGTTCTGTACCGGCATGACGATTTAACAATTCTAATAAGCCACTTTCAACACGTGTCCAAAATTGGCGATAGTTTTCAGCGTATTTATAAGGGTCTAATTCATGGACGGTATTTAAAAAGACATCTGCGGTTAATTGGCTACGGTCTGTCAAATCGCTAACGTTCGCAATATGTTCACGAACATCACGCCATAATTGATTGGCATCGAGTCCTTCATAAAAACCAAAATGAACTTCACGAAATTCGACCATGGGATGAATCGTTAATTCTTGTGCGTAATTATTTTCTTCTAAAATTATTTGTGCTGTTTCGATGGTACGCATTAAATCACTAGTATAAACCGCATCAAATTTTACATCAGCTAATCCTTTACCACTGCGATGGGTGTCTTGAATCCCTTTTTCGGTTAACGGTGCATTTGCCCATCCCTGAATTCGCTCCAAGCGATTTAACATTGTTTCTCCGTGACGCATAAAATAAAAAGTAACTCCTGTAGACATATGCACTCTCCTTGTAATTTTTAATGAGCATTCTTTATTCTCGGAAAAATCTTATCAAATCCGAAAGTTTATTTAAATGCTTAGATACTATTGAATCATAATGTTTTGAGGGATGGAAGGGGCAAGAAGTAGAAAATTAAATGCATTGCGCTTCGTCTGATTACCTCGAACGGTTGGGAGTGGGCGAGAAGATGAAAATTGAAATATTCTCGTTTTGTCTACCTACCTTGCATGGTGAGTATATCTCAAACGAGTGATTAAGATGCCGTTTGATACCACAGAACCTCTGCATTATCGAATGGAAGCAAACGAAAAAATTTTTATAGTTTTTGTTCTGGCTCATTTTGTTTGCTTGTTTTTTGATAACTAGTATCTGTTCATTGCCTATTCCCTCAATTAATGATTTGTTTTAATAGTTAACAATTGTATTATATCATTTTTATCCGTGCATTCAAATTTAAAAAGTAATAGACTTAGAGTGCAAATTCCCTCTAATTATGGTATTGTAGTAGAGTATAAAAGACGAAAGGAGCAAGTCTATGGTGAATGAGCAACCGACGACTGTCCAACGATTATTGAAGGTGTTAGCGGTTAATCCTCAACGGAAATTTGGTAGTTATGCTGCTGAGTTGTCCTTTTATATCATTTGGGCCGTAGTACCATTATTATTAGCAATAGCCAATGTGATTGCTGTATTGCCGTTTTCTTCAGATCAAATTGTATCGGTCATTAATGATGCCATGCCTGCTGAAGTGAGTGACGTAATTGTACCAATATTAGAAAGCTATATTGCGAGTACCAGTGTTAAAGCATTATCTCTGGGGTTAATTATTTCACTTTGGCCAGCCTCAAATGTCTTTAATGCCGTTCAACGTATTTTAAATACGATTTTTAAAGCCGAGCCACGTAAAAATGCTCTTATATCAAGAGGGTTTGCTTATGTGTTTACTTTAGCTTTAGTCGTTTTAATATTTTCACTAACATTGGTCTTTGTATTTGGTGAAACCATATTAAATTATCTCACCAGTACCTTTGGCATTGAGATTCCCTTTGTAGGCGCCATTTTGCAAAATAGTGGCTTGATTGGGCTATTGAGTTTGTTTATTTTAATGTTTTCGATTTATCAGTTTATGCCGAATGTTAATTGGTCGCCAAAATACGCGAGTGTGGGTGCGATTGTAGCTATGATTGGTTTTGGCTTGATCTCACAATTATTTACCGTTTATTTATCATTTAATAAAAATATCGACAGTAACAGTGCGATTGGAATTTTTATTGTGGTTATTATCTGGTTGTATTATAATATGATGGTTATCTCTTTAGGAGCCTATGCAGCGGTTCTCTATCATGATTATTGTGAACGTGATTATTTAGAAATGGTAGCAGAGACAACCGAAGTAGAGAAATTTCAAGCAAGAAGTCCACATTTTAAAACTTATCAAGCGGCAAAAACAGTGGCTCCACTTAAAATTACCAAATAAACGATTCAGGAAGAAGGATAAGATTTATGGCGAAAACAAGACGATTAGTCGCTTATCACGACAATCGGGTAGATTATGGATTGATTTTAACCGTCTTAATTTTAGCTATTATTGGGATTGTCAGTGTTTATGCGACAACCGTAATGATTGATGGCGAAAACTTAAGAGCGACGTTAATGCATGCTTTATGGTATGCGGTAGGCGCAATTACCGTCATTCTGGCAATGCAATTTGATAGTGAACAATATTGGAAACTCTCAACTTATTTATATGGTTTTGGATTGCTGTTACTGGTCTTGGTCTTAATTTTTTATGACCGTGAGACAGCAGCAGAAACGGGGGCCCATTCATGGTTTAGAATTGGGGGCTTCTCGTTTCAACCTTCAGAGGTATTTAAACCGGCTTATATTGTTTTTCAAGCACGGGTAATTACTGAACATAATAATAAATTTACCAATCGGACAGTTAAATCAGACTTTATTTTAATAGGGAAAGTATTATTATTTGCCTTACCGGCTTTAGTTTTAATTCAATTACAAAATGACTTGGGAACAAACTTGGTAGTGTTATCTATTACCGCAGGAATGTTATTATTATCCGGAATCGCATGGAAAATTATTCTACCCGTCTTTTTATTTGTGACCATAACAGGTGGCGGCTTAATTTATATGGCGATGTTTCATGAAGATATCTTATTTAAAATCGGTTTTATGCCTTATCAATTATCTCGTATTCATTCATGGTTAGATCCCTTTGGCGATACCCAAGGTGATGCGTTCCAATTATCACGAAGCTTATTGGCGATTGGTTCTGGGGGTCTAGTAGGTAAAGGAATTGGTGTTTCGGAAGTGAATGTGCCGGTTCGTGAATCTGACTTTATCTTTACAACGATAGCCGAAAACTTTGGTTTTATGGGAGCTGCCTTTTTATTATTCATTTATTTTGTCTTAATTTATCAAATGGTTCAAACTTGTTTCGAGACGAAAAATGAATTTTATACTTATATTGCGGGTGGCGTTATTTCGATGATTTTATTCCATATTTTAGAAAACATCGGTATGACAATAGGTTTATTACCGATTACCGGGGTACCATTACCTTTCATCTCTCAAGGGGGATCGGCCTTATTGAGTAATTTAATCGGTGTCGGATTAATTATGTCGATGAAATACCATCATCGCAGTTATATGTTTGCTAATGATAATCAATTTGAGTTTTAATTGAACATTTAGATGCCTTGGCTAGCAATAGCGGGGCTTCTTTTTAAGAAAATTGGAGGAATTTATAATGAAAAAAATGACAGAACAATTATGGGTTTTACAAGAATCAGATCAATATATAATTGGGATGGCACCTTGTTTACAAGAAGAAGCCGGTGATGTTTCTTATGTTAATATTGCGAATATTGGAGAAATTGAAGCAGATGATACATTATTAAACTTAGAAGCGTCGAAAGCGGCTATTGAAGTTCCATGCCCTTTATCAGGAAAAATTGTTAAAATCAATGAGGCTGCTATCGATAATCCTGCTTTATTAAATAGCGAACAAGCGAATGATAATTGGATTGCCGTATTAACGGATGTTGACGATAGCGAATTTGAAGCCTTATAAAGAGTATACTATGTTAATTATTGAAAAAGCCATGTTGCATATATTAGATAAAGATTCTGGTAACCTTTATCTATCCGATAATTTAATGAATTTAGAGGACGGTTATGTACAAGACTACATTAACCGTCTTGTTGTTAAAATTCAAAAGTCAGATTATAAGTTTGAAACATTAGCGAGTGATTCGATCATTTATCCAATGGTCACCGGAGAGCGTTCCTTTGAAGAAGTGACCCGTGATTTAGCTAATAAAATTTATAGCATTATCGCACCAGCTGAAAATATTCCAGCTGCGGATTATTTGTTTTTTGAAGGACGCGATGAATTAGAGGAACATTATTTCGGGATTTTACGTTTAGATTATCAGTCTTCATTTACTCATTTTCTTGAAGTTGAAGAGGGGATTAGTAATCAATTAATTCAAAACCATGCGATTTTACCAAGTCCAACGGCCAAACCATCCGAAGCGTTTATTTTAAATCGCGCCACCATGTTGTATCAATTAGTGGAAAAACGTTATGAGATTGAAGGCACGAAGCAACTTTATTTCTCTGAGCAAGTATTAGGTATCATGCCACCGGAACCTACTCCCACTCATATTAAGCAAATTAGACGTACCGTTAACTCGGTCGCCAAGCGTTATGACGAACCAGCTTATGAAGTCATGGCTACAGCACAAAAAGTGATTTATGAACAGTTAGATGAATCCAATGAAATTGACAGTGAAGCCGTGATTGAAAAAGTCTTTGAACATAATACTGGGGCTTTAGCAGCCGCTAAAGAAGAAATTGCTGAAAAAGAAGTACCGGAAAAAATTGTCGTGACCAATGTACCAAAATATGAGAAGAAGTATAGTAAGCAAAAGTTTAAACTCGCTAATGGAATTGAACTATTCATTCCAATTGAATTGTATGATAATCCTGATATTGTCGAGTTTGTTAATCAGCCCGATGGTTCAATTTCAGTTGTCATAAAAAATGTAGAGTCCATGATGAGCCGATTTAATGGTTAGTCAATTGGTTAAAGCGAATTAAGCCAACACAATTTAATAATCAAATTTAAGTCCTGGGTAGAATCAATCTATCCAGGCTTTTTTGGGAGTAGGCAAGAAGTAGAAAGTCAGCTGTTTTCGCTTCGTTTGTCCACCCCTGCAAAGTTGAGTAGGCCTCAAACAAGTCGAAAGACGATTGAGGCCACTCAACCCCTGCGCTATCTAAATATCGAGCAATAACTTGATTGAATTTTTTATGTTTATGCCTAACTCAATAAGACGCAGTTTGAGACCATTCAACCACTGCGCTATTAATTAACGCACAATAACGTGATTGAATTTTCCAAGATTATATTCAGCTATCTTTAGACGCAGTTTGAGGCCACTCAACCACTTCGCTTTGAATTAAATAGATATGCCAGAACAGAATTTAAAAAGTTTTTGCCCAGCCTCTTTTTTATTGTTTTATTGTTTTATTGGTTAATGATTAACGATTAAAGTGCATGAACGAGTCGTTTTATCGCAATTATCAAGGAGAAAGTGCGAACATGGGTTAAAAACACTGACTGTTGTTTAAGTTATGCAATATCGTAATGGTGATTGTTAATGAAGCACAGTAGCGACGTAACACCATGACGACCATTATGGGTTCAACACAATAGCTTCGCATTAAGATGCCGACAATCATATAAAAGTTACAATAAGATTACCCAATTTG
>NZ_KV805795.1:0-246 GCF_001811625.1 Globicatella sp. HMSC072A10
CTTCGAAGAAGTCCATTAGAGTGTTCATTTAAACCGCGTTGTGACGAACAACCAGGATTAGCAAAGTAAATATTGATGTCATTGACATTTGAAATGGCTTGCCAATCAGAAAATTCTTTTCCACAATCAAACGTAATGGATTTAAATAAATTTCTCGGTAAAAAAGCAAACCAGTTATCACAAGCTATTCGCACATCACTTGATTTTCGACTGCTAATTTTTATCGGGATGATGAGTTTACTGATT
>NZ_KV805796.1:0-437 GCF_001811625.1 Globicatella sp. HMSC072A10
AAATCGGGATTTTTAAGTTGACTTTTATAAATGATTCGTATTTCTACTTCTAGTTAAAGCCCAACTGTGCGGGGTGGGCAGACGAAGCAAAAATGATTCGTATTTCTATTTCTGGTTCAAGTCCAACTGTGCGGGGGTGGGCAAACGAAGCGAAAGTAATTCGTTTTTTTACTTCTTGCCCACTCTCTTACTTTATTTATATCGTTCATATTAGGCGAACCCATTCTAAAGAACCTCATTAAACAACAAGGCATGATTTATTAGTAGTGATTTTCGATAATCCTTGCTGATAATTATGGTATCAAAAAGGGGCTTTTTAGGTTTCTTAAGTTATAAATTTAAACCAATCAATAATTCATTATAGTAGTGAAGCAAATCATTTTTAAATCCTTCAAGTTTGTATACCTTAGTGTAAAATAACTGTTGGTCATCTAAAA